>JASFFJ010000657.1:0-4462 GCA_050124355.1 Desulfobacterales bacterium
ATAAAATGGCAAAACCGAAAACGGTGGTTGGTTTTTCCTTGTTTCGGCGTCAGTAAAATAGTAATGATATCCTATCGTTTTGGTTGCAGAATCTGAGAAAGGGGGTGACCATGGAAGCTAAAATTAAATTTTTGTCCGATGGACATGAACTCGAGGGTCGTCTTGAGAAAAGCGCTTTGCAAAAAGGCGTCGTTATCACACACCCCCATCCGCTATATGGTGGAAATATGGACAACAACGTTGTCGATGCGATCGGCCGGGTATATCGACAAAACGGATACACGTCCTTGAGGTTTAATTTCAGGGGCGTTGGCAACAGCCAGGGAAGTCACGATAACGGCATCGGCGAACAGGCGGATGTTCTTGCCGCCGTCTCATATCTTGCCGATCTGGGCATCGAACAAATCGACCTGGCCGGATACTCCTTCGGCGCCTGGATAAATGCGCTTTCGAGCATAAACGAACCACGGTCGGCGAATATGATAATGATATCTCCCCCGGTAGCATTTATCGATTTTGGCACAATCTCCGACGTTGGCAGCCTGAGACTGATCGTTACCGGCAGCCTGGATGATATCGCCCCGCCTGATTTGATTGAAAAGTGCTATGGGGGCTGGAATAGCGAAGCGCAATTTGAGGTTATCAACGGTGCAGATCATTTTTACGTGGGATATATCGACAGGCTTGAAGCGATCTTGGCGGGGTATCTTGAGGGTAGGGAATGAGGATCATTTAGGTCCTTATCAGGTTTCTGCAATTAGAAATTCCAAATAACAAATCGCAAATACCAAACAAATCACAATGACCGAAATTAAAAACCCAAACTCTGGGTTTAATCTTGTTTGAGATTTGGATATTATAATTTGGGATTTGATTGTAATTTGGAGCTTGTAATTTGTTAATTCCGGTTTAGCCGCGCGAGGTGCGAATAATTATAATCCGGCACCGTCAGTAGAATAAGTTCACGTTATTATACTTTCCAAGTAAGAAGGAGCAGTCATGGCAACACCCATTCCGATAGTTTGTCCCTACTGTGGCGTCGGCTGTAATCTTGAACTGTCGCTGGATGAACGTGACAGACCTTTTAAGAGCAAGGCTGTGGGAAGAAATCCCGAACTAAATGGAAAATACCTTTGCGTCAAAGGGATCACGATTCACGAACTGCTAAATCACGAAGAGCGTCTCTCCCAGCCTTTCATCCGTAAAGCCGATAAGCTGGAGTTGGTCTCTTGGGAGGAAGCCGTCACCACCGCAGCCAGAGGATTGAAAGATATCATTGCAAAATATGGCCCCGAGAGCGTCGGCATGCTGTGCAGCGGGAAAATCCTTAACGAAGAAGTCTATCTTTCGCAAAAATTTCAGCGTGCCGTCATCGGCAACAACCATGTGGACAACTGCGCCCGGCTCTGCCACGGCCCTTCGGAGGCGGCTCTGAGACAACAATTGGGATTCGGTGCCGTCAGTACCTTTCTTGAAGATTACGATGCTGTCGAAACGGTTTTCGTGGTGGGCGCTCATACGACATTCACCCATCCCATTATCTGGATGCGTGTCAAAAAACGCGCCAAAAGAGGCGGACTCAAGATGATCGTGGCCGATCCGCGGGAAACCGACCTCATTAAAAACGCAGCGGTCCATTTGAAGGTCAAGCCGGGCATGGACATTTTCTGGTTAAACGCCTTGGGGAAAATAATCATCGATAAGGGATGGCAGGATCAGGCATTTTGTGAAAAGCATACCATCGGCTTCAATGCCGTACGTAAGGCGGCTGAAAATTTTGATATTGACGCCGCCTGCGCCCGTGCCGGCGTGGCGCGAAGCGAACTGGAATTGACGGCTGAACTGATTCACGACCGGAAAACCATTTTCATATGGGGCATGGGGTTGACCCAGCATGCCCACGGGACCGATAACGTCACCGCCCTGGTTAACCTGGCCTTGCTGACAGGCAATATCGGCAAGGCCGGCTGCGGTTTGGCACCCCTGCGGGGCCAGAACAATGTTCAGGGAGCCGGTGACATGGGGGCGCTTCCCAACCTGCTGTCCGGTCATATGCCACTTGAAGATGAAGCGGCCCGTATTCATGTAGGTTCGATCTGGGATGCCGATGTTCCTACGAAAAGAGGATTGTCGGCACCTGAAATGATTCATCAGGTCGCATCCGGAAAAATCAGGGCGCTCTACGTTATCGGTGAAAACCCGGCCGTATCCGAACCCCAGTCAAATTTTGTGGCCTGGATGCTTCAACGACTGGATCTGCTGATCGTGCAGGACATTTTCCCGATCGAAACACTAAAGTATGCAGACATCGTTCTGCCTGCCGCCATGATGGGCGAAAAAGAGGGCACCGTTACCAATGCCGCGCGACGGATACAATTTACGGCCAAAGGCGTGCGGTCGCCTGGTGAAGCAAAACCGGACTGGCAGATACTTCAGGAAATGGCAAATGCCATGGGTGCAAACTGGCGATATTCTTCGACTGCGGAGATTTGGGAAGAGATTCGTATCGTCGCACCGGTCTTCAGCGGTATCAGTCATGACCGCTTGCGTCAATCGTCAGGTATTTTTTGGCCGTGCTATGATGAATCCCATCCCGGAACGCCCCGTCTTTACGAAGACGGGTTCGGTTTCCGGGACCGGCGGGCCCGATTTTTACCGGTTAATTTTCCCAATACCCTCATGGAACCTACCGAAGAATACCCTTATGTACTAATCACCGGACGGCTGTTGGAGCATTTCAATACCGGTGAAATGTCCCGACGGTCAACCAAGCTCACGAGACTCAGACCGTCGTCGTTTCTGGATATGAACCCTCAAGACGCCGCCGCCGCCGGTCTTTCTGAAAATGAGACCGTGCGAATGACAAGCCCTTACGGGACGGTTCGGTTACCGCTGAAGCTCGATCTGAGTATGAAACCCGGATATCTTTTCGCACCGATTCATTTCAGTGATCCCAATTTCAACTCCCTGATGAGTGCCGTACCCATTGATCCCAAGGCAAGGATGCCGGCCTTGAAGGTGATACCGGTGAAGATTGAAAAGGATAGCTAAGTATTAGATTGATCGGTTCCAGGTTCAGGGTTCACGGTTCAAAGATTACAACTGATTGAAACTGATTATTGTTGGTGCGACCGCAGACATTTGTGTGGCGTCTGATATTACGGCACGTCAGTAGTTTTAAATTTAAAAAGGGACAAATAAACATTGCAATATCCAACTATTTGATTTAATAAATGAACTAGTACTCTGGTTTTTACGCTAAGTGTTCGCCCGGCGTCACCATGAGCCTGATGAGAGCTAAAATTCAGAACTATTGATGTGTTGGAAAAGCTGATACAACCCAAATGTCTGTGGCTGGGTCAACAATACTGCATTTCGATCGAATCGTTCTGAATTTTTATTTCTTGTTTTTTTCTCGGTTTGCAAGGCAATACCCAACGGCGTCAACATTGGTTTTTTATAGGTTCTGTTGATGTCAGGTCCTCCCGAGACGTTTGTCCGTTTAATGTCGGGAGACCTGAAATTAGGCATCGTATACATCATTATTAGAATAGGGGGAAAGGAAATGTCGGCATCTTCAAATTTTAATTTGCCCGCCAAAAGGTGCAAAAAGCTTAAAAATAGACCTTTTACTAAATTCACTTTTTTGGGCATGATCGCCGTGATGATTGTTTTTAGCGGCTGTGCCATGGTGGGTCCTGATTATGTCAAGCCCACGGCCCAGGAACCAACGCAATGGCTGGAGTCGTCCGATCCCAAGATCGCAAGCAAGGAGGTCGATTTTAGCGACTGGTGGACCGTATTTAATGATCCGGTCATCAACAAGTTGGTCGAGGCCGCCTACCAGCAGAACCTGACGCTGCAAATAGCCGGTCTGCGGATCTATGAAGCCCGCGCGGAATTGGGGATCGCCTTCGGATTTCAATACCCCCAGACCCAGCAGGGCTTGGGTTCGGCCTCCATCAACCAGCTCAGTAAGTATGCCGCCAACGGGGCAGGCGCCGATCGATATTTTTCAAGTTACGACATCGGCCTGGACGCGGCCTGGGAGTTGGACGTCTGGGGCAAGTTCCGCCGGGCGGTGCAAACCGGTGTGGCCAATCTAGAGGCCTCGATCGCAGATTACGACGATATCCTGGTGTCGTTGACTGCCGATGTGGCGCGTACCTACATCATCTTGCGAACCAGTGAAGAACGCCTGGAGGTGGCCCGTCAAAACGTGAAGATCCAAAAAAGATCCCTGGAGATTGCCGAAGTAAGGTTTAAAGCCGGTGCCGTCACGGAGCTGGATGTCAGCCAGGCCAGAGCCCTGTTACGGACGACCGAATCGACAATCCCCGGGTTGGTAAGCGATATTCGTCAGGCCAAAAACGCCCTGGCCATTTTGCTGGGCAAACTTCCCGGTGAAATTGATGCCATGCTGGGTAGTTCCGGGCTGATACCGAAAGTACCGGCCGAAGTG
>JASFFJ010000658.1:0-4458 GCA_050124355.1 Desulfobacterales bacterium
GGACACCGCCGATGATGGTGCCACCGAGTTTGGCACCGGATCTTTTCAACGCCGCCATGGCAATCAGCATGGCCGCCAGGTTGCCCTTGGTATCGTTGGTTCCACGACCATACATACGCCGCCCCACAATTTTGGCACCAAAGGGATCATAGCGCCATGCAGATATATCCCCTGGTGTTACCACATCGGTGTGGCCTTCGAACATGAGGGTACGCCCACCGGGCCCGGCGTGCCAGGTAATAATCACGTTCGGTCTGCCGGATGCAACGTCCTCCTTTTTCACGTCGAATCCCTGACGGTTCGCCCAACGGTCCACATGATCTGCGGCGACCTGCTCACTGGTCCCAGCAACCGGGTCCCAAACCGAGTTGATTTTAACAAGGTCCGCAGTCAGTTCAATCAACTCATCCGAATCAATACAATTTAATACCTTATCGATGACATCTTGAGATACTGCCATATTACCTCACGACAAACCCGAAGTCTTTTTCCGACGTCTTCTGAAGGTCCTTTGCCCTTTGCGCTATGCCCTTTGCTCTTTGCCCTATGCCCTTTGCCATTTGCCCTATTCCCTTTGCCCTCTGCCCCATGCCCTTTGCCCTTTGCCTTTTTGTCCATAACCCGTAAACCTTTTGCGCCTCCTGCACCTTCCACCGAGCGACGTCTGACGCTATGCCCCATGCCCTGTGTTCCCTTTGCCCTATGCCCCATGCCCTTTGCCTTTTTGCCCACAACCCGTAACCCGCCATTACCCGTAAACCTTTTGCGCCTCCTGCACCTTCCACCGAGCGACGTCTGACGCTATGCCCCATGCCCTGTGTTCCCTTTGCCCTATGCCCCATGCCCTTTGCCCTATGCCTTTTTTGCCCGCAACCCGCTACCTCACCCTCACCATCTTCGGATCCAGGGTATCCCGCAGCCCATCTCCCAGCAAATTGAATCCAAGCACCGCCCAGGCAATGGCGCAACCTGGAAAAATGGCAATCCAGGGCGAAAGGCTCATATATGTCTGGGCCTCGTTCAACATTCGCCCCCAGGACGCATGGGGCGGTTGGGTGCCCAAGCCCAGATAGCTAAGTCCGGCTTCGGCCAAAACGGCGACTGCAAATTGAATGGTTCCCTGAACAAGCAGGGGCGAAAGTATATTCGGCAGCACGTGCCGCCAGGTGATGGCCCATTCTTTGACCCCACAGGCCCGTGCGGCAGCGATAAATTCCCGTTCCCAGATGGATATGGAAACGGCTCGGGTAAGTCGTGCAAATACGGGTATGTAAAAAATACCGATGGCCAGCATGGCGTTGACCATGGACGGTCCCAGAATGGAAGTGATTAATATAGCGGATAGGACTGCCGGAAACCCGAATAAAAGATCGCAGAAACGCATAATGGCTTCATCCACCCATTTGCCGTAATAAGCGGATGTCAAACCCAAGATCACTCCCACACTCAACCCGATGGCCACGGTGACGAGTCCGACAATGATCGAATTCACCGCACCGACCATTACCCGGGAAAGCATATCCCGGCCATAGTGGTCGGTACCCAATGGATGGACGAAAGAAGGGGCCTGGAGTCGTGAGCGTGCATTCATTCGGTTGCTGTCATAGGGCGTCCAGGCCAGACTGATGAGTGCAACCACAACAACTACCGCTGAGAGGATAAACCCGGCCGTAAAATTCTTATTGCTAAAATATCGCTTCATCTATATCTAATTGGGACACGCATAAACACGGATGGACACAGATAATAGCTTATTTTTGAAGTACTTGCCCAAGCAGATAAATTTTATTTTAAAAAATCCGTGTAGATCTGTGAAAATCCGTGCCCTGTTTTAGTTTAGGTATTTCTGCAACTATTGCAGCCGTATTCGTGGATCCAGCGCGGCATAGGCCATATCCACCACAAAATTCACCACGACCACCGCTGCCGCCATAAATAGGACAATATCCCTGACCACCGGTAAATCACGCTGGCCGATGGCATTGAACACCAGCCGCCCCAATCCGGGCAGGAAATAGACATTTTCGATAATGATTGCCCCAGCCAGAAGCTGACCCAGTTGAAGACCCATAATGGTCAAAACCGGAACGAGGGCATTGCGCAAAGCATGCACGTAAATAACCGTTCGCTCCTTGAGGCCTTTGGCCCGAGCCGTGCGCACGTAGTCTTCGCGCAGAACCTCCAGCATCGAAGAGCGGGTTAGCCGGGTCAGAATGGCCGCTCGAATGACGCCCAGGGCAAACGCCGGCAGCAGCAGTGCCTTGAGCGATCCCCAAAAATCTTTCTCCCAACCCGGGAATCCACCCGCCGAGAACCAGCCTAGCTGAACCGAAAACAGCAGTGTCAACAAAATCCCCAGCCAGAATTCCGGTGTCGCCAGCCCGAGTTGAGTGCCGAACATGACCGTCACATCGCCGGGCTGGTTCTGATGTCTGGCGGCGTATATACCCAAGGGCAGAGAAATGACGAGGGCGAACAGCATGGCGATCAGCGCCATCGGACCCGTCACCGCCAGGCTGCCCAGAATCAATTCAAACACCGGCATTTTGTAATGGATGGATTGCTGGCTCTGACCCAGCAGGAGGTTTCCGATCCAGTCCGTGTACTGGCCGATGAAAGATTTGTCCAGCCCGAGTTGGGCACGCAAATTCGCCAACACCTCGGGGGTCGCATGGATTCCGAGTATAATCTGGGCCGGGTCTCCGGGCAAGACGAACAGAACGGAAAACACCGTGATGGAGACCAGAAACAGGAGCAGAACCAGGGTGATCAGTTTTTTTAGAAGATAGCGCGGCATGGGATCATAAATTAGAACCAGATTATCTTTATTTTTTCCACCACACTTCCGTGCAATCCATTGCGATGGTCGGATAGTTCTCCCACCAACCTGTCAACTCGGCTTTCATTGCCGACAGCGATGGCGTTAGAAACAGGAAGCCGTTGACGGCATCTTCGGCGATGAGTTCCTGGCAGCGGCCGAACCATTTGGCTTTTTCTACTTCATTAGATGCCTTGAGCGCTTTGGCATACGCATCCCGGAACTCCTGGGAGTCGTACTGAAAGTAATAGTCCGGATTGGCGTAGATACCTATATCCCAGGGCTCTGCATGACCGATCATGGTCAGCTCGAAATCCTTTTGTTTGAAAACGCGATCGAGCCAGTAACCCCACTCCACGACCTCAATCTTGAGCTTGATGCCGATCTGACCCAGCATGTCGGCAATCACTTCACCGGCCCGTTGGGCGTAGGCATAGATTGCCGGCAGCTTGATGGTTGCCTCAAAACCATTCGGGTAGCCCGCCTGTGCCATCAGGTCTTTGGCTTTTTCCAAATCATAGGGGAACCTGCCGGTCATGTCCTTGTAGTAAGGGGTTACGGGTGGCCAATGGGAGCCGATGACGGTGCCGTAACCCGCCATGATCAGATCGATGACCGTCTGGCGGTCGATGGCGTAAGCCATGGCCTGGCGCACCAGCTTGTTGTCGAAGGGTTTGACCTTATTGTTGGTGGACATGATAACTTCGGAAGTGGAGGCGCCCGCGAGCACCTTGAAGCGCTGGTCCTTGGCGATATCCGCCGCCAGCTCGGGGGCAAACAGCCATCCGATGATATCGACGTCACCGGCCTTCAAGGCGGCGACCTGGGCGCTGGGGTCCTTGATAAACCGATAGGTGACCTGATCCAGATAAGGCAGGTGGTCATGCCAATAATTCTCGTTTCTGACCATCTCAACGCTATCGCCCCGGTTCCACTTGGCAAACTTGAATGGTCCGGTTCCGATCGGTGCGGCGGCGGCATTTTCGTATCCCTTCATCGGCAGCATGACGGCGTCGCCCTCAGCCATGTGGACAATAAAAAGGGCGTCCACATCTTTAAGGGTTAGTTTCAAGGTGTCGTTATCGGGGGTCTCTATTTTTTCGATCACGCGGAAAAATTCCGGGTGGGCGTTCTGGGTCCCTTCCGCCCCACCTCGCTCGAGGTTCCACTTAGCCACCTGGGCGTTGAAGGGTTCGCCGTTGTGAAACGTAACCCCCTCGCGCAGGTGAAATGTATAGATTTTACCGTCCGGGGTAACCTCCCATTTGGAAGCCAGACCGGGAACAAATTGGCCCTTGCGGTCGACCTTGACCAATCCCTCCATAATGTTGGCGTATACCACCCGATCGATGGCAGCCGATGCACTCGCTGTCGGGTCCAGCCCCGGTGGTTCATCCCCCACGCAAATGGTCAGGCTGCCGCCTTTTTGCGGTGATTCAGCCCATGCCCAGATAGCCGGCACAGTTAAGGCCAAAGCCAGCAAAATAAACACAACATTTTTCATACAACGACCTCCTTATTTGAGATAATTTTTATCGTAAAATATCGCTCGTTCAGCGCAGGCGCTTGCATCGCGTGTCGCTTCATCATGTTTATGATCATTTTTTAAAATCGAACTGCCGGAGGCGTACCTTAATTCT
>JASFFJ010000659.1:0-4452 GCA_050124355.1 Desulfobacterales bacterium
AAAAATGATATGAAACTTTGTAATTTTCGTTCAGCCACAAAGTCACCAAAAGTACAGAGAGATTTTTGGTTCCCTACCCCCAGCGGATTTACGATGATTAAGAAAAGGTATCATCACTTTGTGTCTAAGTGCCTTGGTGGCAAAACGCTTATTTTATGCGACATGCCCCTCTTGGGGCACGATACAAATAAACCTGAACATGCCGCTGCCTTCATTTTTGTACTGGTGCCGGCTACCTGCCGGAACATAGGCAAATGAACCGGCTTCGACGGGGGTATCCTTGCCGTCGACATGCAGGCTGCCACGGCCTTCGAGGACATAATTGATGTGGGGCCACTCATGGGTGTGGTGGGGACTGTAGCCGCCCTCTGCCAATTCGATCACCCGCATCACATATCCATCCCAGCCCTCCTCCGGTGAAATCAGGGCCTTCATGGCGGCATTTTTAACCTCCGGACTTTCCATTACTATCGCGTGAACATCTTTTTCTTGGGCAATGATCATAACTTCACTCCTCCTTCTTTTTTATTAAATTGGGGTTTTTTTGTATAATTGTCAACGTCCGTTTAGCAGCCATCTTTTGCCTTTGTGCTTCGATTTGCAATTACAATGACATGTAATTATTCTCCAATCCAACATAATTGCTTACTCAGCACTAAATCCTGAGCGAGTAAATATGTCATCGTATTTACGAATCGATGGATTTAGGAACAGATCGCACCGGAATGAGGATGCTGAGGGTCAGACACAGCAGGGAAGCAAAAAATGTTGTCCAAAACACCATCGCAACGCCCCTTGCCACCGCTTCCTGAAATATTTTTTGAATATCCGGGGCCAGCAGGGCCTGGACTTCCGGTCGAAATATATTCTCGGCACTTTGTTCTATCTGAACCTTTAAAGAGGGCGGCAAATTATTCAAACCGGTATTCTTTACAGTTTCCATGACATTTGAAAGCGTCATGGTAACGAAACTTCCCGATATGCCAACACCGATGGTACCTCCCAGGGTTCTGGCAAATTGATGGGAGGATGTCGCAACCCCCAGATCCGATTTCTCCAGGCTGTCTTGCACCACCAGCAGGGTTGCAATCGACACAAATCCCATTCCAGTTCCGACAAATCCCAGGACGATAGAACAGGTCGTTAGGGAAGTACCGGTTGAAAACGTGATCAAGATTCCACCGCCGACGGCCAGACACAGGGAACCGAAGACCGTCGACGGCTTCTGACCGAATCGATTGACAGTCTGTCCGCAAACCAGGGCGCCAATCGACCAGCCCAGGCTTAATGACAGCATCGCCACACTCATTTGCAACGGTGTTTTGCCAAGGGCTCCCTGTATAAAAAGCGGACTGTAGGCAAACAGGGAAAAAATCGTAAAGCTCGCCAGGAAAGCCGAACCGTTGCCGATACTAAAGCCCCTGCTTCCGAAAAATTCCAGGGAAAGAACCGGTTCTCGAGCCCTTTTCTCGGCATAATAAAAGGCAAGGCTTGTTGCAATGGTGAGCATTGACAATCCGATGATTTGAGGGGATATCCAATCATATGAACGTCCGGCCAGCAAAAATACGGTCAGCAATCCCAGGATGGTGGTTGAAAGGGTGAATGCACCCCAATAGTCGATGGCAGCCTCTTGCTTTTTGTCACGTACTTCAACCAGATAAATGGCGATTCCCACCAGGGAAAGCAGTCCCAACGGCACATTGATAAAAAAAATCCAGCGCCATGAGAAGTATGTCACAACAAAACCACCAAAGGTCGGGCCAAGAAGGCTGGCCAGTCCCCAGATGAAGCTTCCCAGGGACAACGTCTTTCCGCGGTTTTCGGAGGTAGACACATCGGCCAAGACGATGTAAACCAGGGCAAAGTTTCCTCCGGCGCCAATTCCCTGAAGCACGCGGGATAAAATCAGCTGCATCATGCTTTGGGCCAATCCCGCCAGAATGGAGCCCAATAAAAAAATAAGGATGGAAATAATGTAAAGCCTGCGGGAGCTGAAAATATCTGCCAGCTTGCCGAATACTGGCAGGGAGACCGCACGGGCCAGAAGGTAGGCTGAATATACCCAGCTGTACAGGTGAAGCCCGCCCAGATCGGACACGATGGTCGGCATGGCTGCACTCATCACCAACGCATCTAAAGCACCGAGGAAAAGCACCAGCAGCGTGGCGATAATGATATAGAATCTGCTTTTGGCATCGATGGCAATCTCCGGCGACAGTTGTTGACCGCCTGCTGAATTGCTTTCGGCTGCAGTGCCTGCGTGTTTGTTTTGAATCAAAATGTGTCGCTCGGCCTCGCTGGAAAAAGTGATTGTTTTGGTATCATGAGCAGGGTAAGCAATGGAGTTAATCATGGAATTTTTATTAAATCAACAGTACTTATCAAATCAATATATTTCCCAATTCGTTCGTGTTCACCTCATCCCCTTGACATTGCAAGATAAAATTTGTATTTGTAAAATTCAGAACCACTGATGTATTGTAAAATCTGATGCAACAGAAATGAAAGATATATGAAAATAGACTTTAGCGGTAAGCGCATATTGGTGACCGGCGCGGGAAAGGGAATCGGCTGCGATATCGTCCGCCATCTGATCCGAGAGTGCAACGGCGAGGTGGTTGCCTTGAGCCGCACACAGAGTGATCTCGATGCGCTCCGGACCGAATATGAATGTGAATGTATTCAGGTAGATCTGGCGGATGTCGCGGCGACCCGGGAAAAAGTTGCCGCCGCCGGTCGCATCGATCTGTTGGTCAACAACGCCGGTGTCGCCATCCTCGAATCCTTTCTGGAGACCACCGCCGAAGCCTTTGACCTGACAATGGCCATCAACGTTCGGGCCGTGCTGATCGTGTCGCAGGTCGTTGCGCGTGGGATGATTGAACGCGGTAAGGGCGGGGCTATTGTCAATGTCTCCAGCCAGTCATCGATGCGCGCGTTGAACGACCACACCGCCTACTGCGCATCCAAAGGCGCCCTCGACCAACTTACCCGCGTGATGGCATTGGAGCTGGGTAAATACAGGATTCGGGTGAACTCGGTAAACCCCACCGTCGTTATGACGCCCATGGGAAAACAGGCATGGGCAGATCCAGCCAAAGGCGGGCCCATGAAGGCGCGCATTCCCCTGGGCTGTTTTGCCGATCCCCATCACGTCTCGCAGACGGTGGCCTACCTGCTAAGTGAGCACGCCGGCATGATCAACGGTGTGCTGCTGCCGATTGACGGGGGTTTCCTTACAACTTAGTTGCCGGCCATTTCTCATTGGATCTCAGAGAAAGGAAAGTAAAACCCGAATTGCCTTAAAACCAATAGGAAAGTTACTCGTTATTGGTTATTTGCTAATAGTTTGGACGTTTGTCGCTCAATTAAGGTAACATATAACCTTGACGTCTACGTGAAAAATCAGAATTGTCAATTTCAGCCTCATACCACATCACCCTCAAACACCATTTTGGTTCCTGACATGTTGAGCAGAAACTTATCCGGCATTTCTTTTTCAATTTTCATGACGGCTTTGCGTCCGGTACAATGGGTCGGTATAATATATTCCGGATCCAAGGCTTTTAGGGCCTCAGTTGTCGGCTCGATAACCGGTTCAAAATCGGCGCCAGTCAGATGAAAGCCCCCCATCACAACATATGTTTTGTTAATGCCGGTGACCTTTTGGGCATATTTCACCGTATTGATGATACCCGAATGCGCACAGCCGGAAAGAATCACCAAACCTTTTCCTCTGACGTAGGCCACAATGGCGGAGTCATCTTCGATGGGGTCCCATTTCGATTGTCCGTTGTCGTCATCAAAGTACATGCGGGGAAATCCTTTTTCAAATTCTGTCTTCTTTGGTATCTCCCCCAAAAAAAGAAACAATCCATCCAATAGAGCCCTTGGGCTTTTGGAAGCTACCAATGATATATCAGCCTCGGCGATCTTTTCTTCAGCCAAAGACGGCAGCTTAATTTTAGAATCTTCGGAACCTTTTATATAGCGCGGTTTCCTGAAAGCCGTTGGGTGAAGCACAAGCGCTATGTTTTTCTTTCCTACCTTTTCGACCAGGGTCAGCAGACCGCCGAAATGATCCATATGTCCGTGGGAAAGGACCAAAGCCTCTACGTTGGATAGATCCGCCTCCAGGGCATCCGCATTAACTGCCGCCCCCTTCTCGGAGAAACCGAAATCAAAGAGAATACTGCGGGATTCGTTACCTACAGACACAGTCACTAAAGCGGAAAAACCGTGCTCGGCCAAGATGCTGTTTTTAATCTCTCCATTCTTTAAAGGCAATGCCCGGTGCACCATATCTGTGCTGTCCATGGCCGCCACATCGATGTAGTTATCCTGCAGGGTCAGTATTTCCAGTTTGTCCACTTCTTTGAGGATTATCGCCATTTTCTCCCCCCTAGGCTGCCAGGCGGACAGACTTCAGTTCGAAAACGCTCTGGCCTT
>JASFFJ010000660.1:0-4446 GCA_050124355.1 Desulfobacterales bacterium
GACCAGGGCTTTCATTTGAGGGTCCGTTAAGTCCACCCGGATGACTCTTTCTTTGATTTCATTGTCAGAGACCTTGTCGGCGGCGACCATGTCCGTGGCCGGTACGATGTAATGGTCGATGGCAATCTTGGTGAAATAAGGCAGGGCAAGGTCCAGGCCGGTGATCAAAAGTACCAAGGCGATGGATCCAAAAAGCAAGAGCCGATAGGGTCGGGTAAACGGATAAAGCCGTTTCAACAGCTTTATATCATAGGTTTTGCCCAGCTTGGACTCTTCAAAATATCCATGATCATGCTGCATCCAGGTCCTCTTCGATTTCCTGTAAACGATAGGTTTGGGCATAGTAATTATCTGATTCCATCAACTGCCGGTGGGTGCCGTATTCGGATATATGACCCAGATCGAGGGTAATGATGCAATCGGCATAGCTGACGGCGGATAGACGATGGGAGGCAATGATGATGGTCTTTTGCCCTGGCATTTTTCGGATGGTGTCGACGATGGCCGTTCCGGTTTCTAGATCGACCTGGCTGATCGGGTCGTCCATAATCAGGATGGCGCTATCTTGTAGCAGGCAGCGGGCAAGGGCAATGCGCTGTTTTTGACCGCCGGATAAAATGACGCCTTTTTCGCCGACCACCGTTTCCAAACCTGCGGGGAAATTATGAATCGTATCATCCAGGGCAGCATCGCTGACGGCCCTTTTAAGACGGTCCTCGGGGATTTGTTGATCGCCAAAAGTGATGTTTTCACGTATGGTTCCGGCAAACAGAAACGGTTCCTGGGGAATAAAGGCGATGTGAGATCTTAAATTTTGAATTTTTAGCGTGCGAATATTATGCCCGTCAATCAGGATCCGTCCCCGCTGGATGTCGTAGAGTCTTGGAATAAGACTCAACAGCGTTGATTTGCCGCTTCCGGGTGGGCCGACGATACCCAAAACCGTCCCCGGCTGGATCTCTAAATCGATTTGGGAAAGCGCTGTTATGCTTTCCTCTTCGGAATCGGCGCCATAGTGGAAGGAAACATTTTCGAAAATGATATGGCCCTGAGCGTCTTCAATAAAACCGGCATTTTCGCTGTCATTGATTTCAGGGACGATTTGCAGGATTTGATTAATGCGGTCCAAAGAAGCGCGGCCTCGCTGGATGAGATTGGTTACCCAGCCCAGAGCCATCATCGGCCAGGTCAAAAGACCCAAATAACTGATGAAAGCCACGAAATCACCCGGTGTAATGTCTTCCATAATGGTTTTGCGACCACCGAGATAAAGAACGATGGCCAGACTCAAATTAGAAAAGAGAAGCATCATCGGGAAAAAAGAACCGACAATTTTAACCAATCTGATGTTTTCGTCGACATAATTTTTAGAAGCGGTTTCCACCCGGGAGACTTCTTCTTTATGACGGTGATGGGCCTTGATAATGCGTATACCCGCAAAGCGCTCCCGGATGACCTCGGTGAGATCCGAAAAAGCAGCCTGGACCGTCTGATAGCCCCGATGCATTTTTTTACTAAAAAAACGGGTGCTGATAACAATCAGGGGCATCGGGATAAGGACAAACGCTGTGAGAGTGACATTGATATAAGCCATGAACCCGATAGCTGCCAACCCTAAAACGACGGCATCATTCAAAGCCACCATCCCCATGCCGGTGGCCATGCGGATTTGTTGAATATCATTGGTGGCATGGGCCATCAAATCACCGGTTTTTACCCTGTCGAAATAGGCGGCGGAGAGGCATTGAAGGTGGGCAAACAGCATGTTTCGCAGTCCCTCTTCGATTCGCCTGGCAGTACCCAGAAGGCAGCGACGCCAGATATAGCGGAAGATACCGATAAAAACAGCGATACCGACCATGAAAATTGCATAAATCAACAGCTGCCAGCCATCCATATTGAATGTCGTCAGGTCATCGACGACACGTTTGATGATGCGGGGTATGAAAAGTTGGAGCATGTCGACGATGATCAGGCTGAGCAGCCCAATCATAATTTTGCTGCGATTTTCGATGAAATAAGGTTTTATAAGATCTGAGGCGTTCATTATGCTGGGTGCCGGCTGCTGGTCTCGGTCATCAGCGTTGCCACCGATATCCGTTCACATCTAATATGGATGGCCCACGCATCCAATTTACGACAAGTAACAAATATAAGGGCAGTAATATAGAACTGCAAGCTAATTACTGATAGGACCGCTGCCGTTCTGAAAATCGGCCAGTCCAATCGGGAAAGAAACTCCCTGAAGTTTCTTAAAAGGCATTAATTAAAAAAGAACGTCGAACATCGAACTTCGAACGTCCAACATCGAATAAGGTATTCTGTCTGTTAAAAAAGTCTTGCGAAGTGATGCCATCTTCGTCCCTCGTCCTTCGTAATTCGTCCTTCGATTAAGGTGGCCAGGCGCCGACGTACAGAATTCAATGACCCTTTTGGAATCATTGACTTTATTTTGACAGATTGTTATTGTGAGCATTATGGAATCAGGGAGCATTGTTGAATATATCGACCGTCAAAAAATCATGTGTGCGGTTATCCTGGAGGTAAAAAATACGCGTTTGCGATTGTTGACTGAAAACAATCGCGAGATCAAACTTTCAGCCGGCCGGCTCTTGCATGAGGATAAAGCGCGCATTGATTTGACCATGGGGCGGGACAACATGGTGAGCACTTTAAAGGGGGTTGCCAACAAACGCAAAGCGCTTATCCATCAGGTGGATATCAAGGATTTGTGGGAAGTGCTAAATACGGAGCAGGTCTGGATTGATTTGGAGACCATGACGGAGTTTTGTTTTCCGGACAGCCCTTCTGGTGATCATCAGTCGGCCATTATCCGGGCATTTTTTGATGACAGGCTGTACTTTAAATTCAATCTTGACAAATTTTTCCCCAATTCCGCGGAGAAGGTTGCCCGCATTGTTGCCCAGCGAGAGGAGGCGGAACGCAAAAACAGGATTATCGAGTTCGGTGGTGATTTGCTGAAGCGTCTGTTAAACGGCCTCCCGCCAACCGTCGATGCGAAGGATGAGGATACACCAGAAGTAATTGACTTGTTGAAGGCCTATTATCTCTTTGAAAAGGACAGCAAAGATCACGCCCTAGCCAGGGCCATGATCAGCAAAGCAGGTCTGGATGGCTCATCGGAGCTATTTTCGCTTCTCGTCAAGCTGGGCGTTTTTGATGAGAATGAAAATATCGACTTGCTGCGCTTTGAAATCGTCACTGAGTTTCCCAATGAAGTAATCAAAGCTGCCGGCAGCCTTGCTCTTTGCGTCGAGGATATTTCAAGAGAGGAAATGCGCACCGATTTAACTCGGTTGCCCCTGATGACCATCGACGGACAATCGACCCTCGATTTTGACGATGCCCTTAGCATCGAAAAGGTTGGAGATCAGTATCGTCTCGGCATTCATATCGTCGATGTCGGTCATTTTGTTCGCAAAGGCGATGCGATCGATCAAGAAGCACTTTCCCGGGGAAGCTCCATTTATATGCCCGATCAGAAGATATCCATGCTGCCGGCCGAACTTTCGGAGGGGTTGTGCAGCCTGAAGGCGGGTGCATTGCGACCTGCCATCAGTACGATGGTGAATCTGAGCCACGCCCTGGAAATTACCGGATATGAGATCTTGCCGAGCTTGATTAATGTGAAACATCAGCTTACCTATTATGATGTCAATCTGGTAGCCGATCAAGATCAAAACGTAATGGTCCTGCGTGAAATTGCATGCAAATTTCGGCAGCGTCGGTTGGATGCCGGTGCCGTGCAGATTTCGGTGCCAGAAATTAATGTTTGGCTGGGGGAAGATGGTACCATCACCGTCAATAAGATTAACCGAGAAAGTCCCGGTAGAATGCTGGTAGCAGAACTTATGATTTTAGCCAACTGGCTGTCGGCCAAATATTTAGCGGAAAATGAGGTGCCGGCTGTTTTTAGAACCCAGCCACAGCCCAGGGAACGTCTCTACAAAGGAGATGAAGGCACCCTCTATCAGAACTGGATGCAACGAAGATTTTTAAGCCGATTTGTATTGAGTCATCGTGCGGATCAACATTCCGGTTTGGGACTGGATGCTTATGTGACAGCCACTTCACCCATACGAAAATATTTCGATCTAATTACCCAGCGGCAACTGCGCGCGACACTCGGACTGGAACAACCTTACACCTCTGAAGAAATCGACCGGCTAATCCAATTGCTTGAAGTGCCAATGAGCCACGTGCCGCGAATTCAACATGGTCGACACAGATATTGGCTTCTGAAATATCTCGAACAGCACATTGGCGAAAAAGAAGAAGCCATCGTATTGAAAAAACATAGAAATCATTACCAGATCCTGCTTACCAACTACATGATCGAATGCGATCTGCCTATATCCGGTGGCTTTGTGTTAAAGCCCGAGGATTTAATCCAGGTGACGATCCAAAATGTCAGGGCCAGGGAAG
>JASFFJ010000661.1:0-4444 GCA_050124355.1 Desulfobacterales bacterium
AAACGGAATTACCTTCGGTGGCTCGGCGTCCACCTGCGGGCCTCCCGTCTTCAAGGTCCGCTCGACATCCTCCTTGGTAATCTTGCCGCCCTCGCCCGTGCCTTCGATGGCCGCGGCATCCAATCCTTCCTGCCGGATCATCTCTGCGGCCAGGGGGGTCACTTTGGGTGGCGGAGGTCCTTCATCATGAAACCGTTGGACATCGGCTTCGGTGATCCTGTCGTTGGGCCCGGAGCCTTCGACACGGGTGATGTCGACATCGAGCTCTTTGGCCAGCCGGCGGGCGGCCGGGGAAGAGGGTACGAATTTCTTCTTCTCGGGTTTTTCGGCCGAGGCCGGTGCAGCGGATCCTGTAGCCGCGGGCTCCTCTTCGACCAGTTCGCCGGCCTGAATCCCCTCGATACGTTCGGGTTGCTCGCCGGCGGCTGCGATCACAGCCACGACGGTTCCCACGGGAACGGTCGTTCCCGCGGCAACGACGATTTGAAACACAACTCCATCGGCCGTAGCCTCCACGGTATTGGTGATCTTCTCGGTCTCCACTTCAAAAAAAGGCTCGCCCTTCTCAATGGTGTCGTTTTCGGATTTAAACCATTTGGAGATTTTACCTTCTTTCATGGTCAGGCCCCATTTGGGCATTGTCACATTCACAGCCACTTTAATGTCCCCCCTTACCCAACCCGGATGAACCGGAATTGAAGATTGAAAATTGAAAATTGAAGATTTGAGGAATTCTATCTATTTAATTTTGCCGCCACTGTCTAAAACACAAGAATCAATCTATCGATATGCTATCCGAGCATGCCGCAAATATACAGGATTCCAAAAGTAGAAACTAAACCATCAACCAATAACGAATAACTCCCATTGGTTTTTAGCTCAATTGGGGTACTACATGAACTACCCCGCAATCTCCTTTACCGCCGCGACGATCTTCTCCTCACTGGGCAGCATGGCATCTTCAAGCGGCGGACTGAAGGGTATGACCGTATTGGCCGCCGCCACGGTCTTAATTGGCGCATCGAGGTAGTCGAAGCTGCTGTCCATGAGGCTTTTCACCACCTGGGAGGCGACCCCGCCCATTTCCACGGCCTCCTGGACGACCACAGCCTTGTGAGTCTTTTGCACCGACCGGGCGATGGTCTCATGATCCAGTGGATTCAGGGTCCGCAGGTCGACCACCTCGGCACTGATTCCCTGGCCGGCCAATTGCTCGGCGACACTGAGGGTTTTGTTCAACATAAGCGAATATGAGATCAGGGTGATATCGGTGCCTTCCTTTTTCACCTCTGCCTGCCCCAAGGGAATGACATACTCCTCCTCCGGCACCGGGCCGGCTACCCCATACAGCACCTTGTGCTCGATGTAGAGGATAGGATTGTTGTCCCTGAGGGATGCGGTGAGCAAGCCCTTGGCGTCGTAGGCGGTGGCCGGCATCACCACCTTCAGGCCCGGCACCTGTGTGAACCAGCCCTCCAGAGATTGGGAGTGCTGGCCGGCGGCACGAATCCACCCCCCGGAAGGTGCCCGGACAACCATCGGCAATTTTTCCACCTGACCACCGCACATATACCGGGTTTTCGGGGCTTGATTGGTCAAGTAGTCCATACAGACCGTCATAAAATCGACAAACATGATTTCCGGCACCGGGCGCATCCCCATCAACGCAGCACCCAGAGCAGTACCCAGAATGGCCGCCTCAGAAATCGGTGTGTCCATTACCCGGTCTGGACCAAATTCATCATAAAGACCTGCAGTGACGCCGAAACAACCGCCAAATGCCCCAACGTCTTCACCGAAGACGAAAACCTTGTCATCGAGCTTCATTTCCTGGCGCAATGCCTCTCTGATAGCTTCAGCATACGTAATCTCACGCATCACACGGCCCTCCTTTCCTCGTAAGTTAAATCTGTGTATATTTCTTCCAGCGAAGGAAACGGACTCTTTTCTGTGAACTCAATGGCTTCCTGGAGTTCTTTTTTTACCTCTTCCTCAATTGCCTTGAGATGTTCTTCAGTGGTGATCTCCTGCTCCAGGAGTTGCTTGGCAAAAATGGGAATGGGGTCATTCTTCATTTCTTCTGCAATTTCCTCCGGCGTTTTATAGGATTGTGGATCACCTTCAAAATGACCTTTATATCTTCTGGTCTTGAGTTCAAGCAGTGCAGGGCCTTTGCCCTCCCGAATGGATTTGACGGTTTCAGTGACGGCTTCATATACTGCCATAACGTCATTACCATCAACCACCAGTCCGGGAATACCATATCCCGATGAGCGTGCGGCAATATCATCGATTGAGCAGGCGTCATCAAAACAAACACTGATGGCATATTGATTGTTGACGCAGATAGCCAGTGACGGCAATTTCCAGCAGGAAGCCAGATTCAGGGCTTCATGGAACTCGCCCCGGTGTGCCGCACCGTCTCCGAACAGTACGACCGCTACGTCTCCCTGGCCGCGTCTCTTGAGGGCCAGCGCGATGCCGTTGTTAATGGTTTGGCTGGGACCCAGGATGCCATTACAGCCAGGCGCATTTTTGTCGAAGGCCGCCAGGTGCATGGAACCCCCTTTCCCCTTGCAGTAGCCGTCTGCTTTTCCAAAGATCTCGGCTCGGCAACGTTTGATATCCGCCCCGCGGGCAATCAGCATGCCGTGGTCGCGATGGGTGCTTGTAACCCAATCTGTTGCTCGCAAGGCAGAAGCGACCCCTACATGGACCGCCTCCTGGCCAATACCCAGGTGGACAAAACCCGGCAACGTTCCGCTGGTAACTGCTTCTGACAAAGACTGTTCAAATTCTCGTACGGTGACCATTTTTTTGTACATTTCCAAAAGTTTTTCTTTCGATAATTCCATCCTTTCACCTCCTTGAAGGGTTTGGGTTATTATTTGGAATTTGTAAGATTCAGGTATGAAAAAGCCGCCGCTTGGCAGCCTGTCGCAGCGCCTGGGGGATATCAATTACCCACGGGCCATGCAAATCAATCTCCACCGCCACCCGCGTCTTCTTTCTTTCAATCCGCTCCCGCTCTCCATCTAACGCAATCATGGCCGGCGTATGTGCAAGCGGCAGTTCCTCACCAGGTTCAAAAAGCCGGTAGGTTTTAACCGGCACCGAGCGAATCAATCCGGGCGCAATGGGTGCTTTTATTTCATGCGATCCTGGACCGATAGTGATATGGATCCCTTTGCCGTTGGTAGAAGGCAGTTCAGATATATTGCCACCGATAGATGAAAAGCCGATGTTACCAGGCTCAGCTCTTGATAAAAAAATCTCCTGTAAGGTAGAAATATCCCAAACAGCGCGAGAGCCTATGAAACCGGGTTTGGAAACGACAATATCAATTAACGCCATATCAACGATCTCCGACCCATATTTTATATTCAAGCGAGGCGCCTGTTTGATAAAATCAGGTCGGCCGGAAGAGTCAATGGCAGTAAATCCAGCAGCCATACCCGCCAGGGTTCCCTCAACCATGCTCGGGAAAACATTGTTGGTCCCGGTTGAAATCGGTAGGAGCGGGGTTGCGGCGCAGGTTTTAGCGACAACTCGGTTGGTACCATCACCGCCTAAAGTGATAATGCAGGCAACACCTAATTCATTTAAAAGTTCAGCAGCACGAGCGGAGTCATTTTGAGTGTTATCCTTTTTCATGTCCAAAAATGTGATGGTTGACGACACCTTTAAATCTTCGATAGCTCGGACGCCGATCCCAAAATAATCGGGCATTATAAAGATGTCTTTTACACCCATGGCGTCTAAACCGAGAATAACGCGTCTCACAATATTAACTTTTTCATTGTTGTCGAAGACGGAGCCGTAGGCGACCAAACGGCGAATGTCTTTACCGGAGGCAGGATTGGGGATGATTCCGACTGGCTTCAAGGCGTTTCCTCCATAAAAAAAGACCACTTATCAAATCGAAGTATCATTGTAAAGCAGCGTCTGGGAAAATTTAAAGTGGCCATCGGTGACCGCTTGGAGGTACCCGGTTCTTCCGTTCGACTTATAATACCATATTCCGGTCTTTGGTATCCCGCAACGATGCAGCGACCAGTCTTATGGCGAGGGTAGCGGCTTCGGCCGCACCTCTGCCATGGGTATCCGCTCCAATCTTTTGGCCAAAATCCACTCCAACCGGTGCAACACCGATTATAAATTTCACCTTACCCCTGAACGCTTCGTTTTGCAATGCTTGAACCACTTTTTCCGCTTCGATTCGTTTTGCGTCTATAGATATTCTAAAGGATCTCTCTCCCTCTGGTAAAAAGGTTATATCGCTCAAGGGTATCCTTAAGGGTGTTGATATTTCCGAGCAGGAAATCGCCTCTGCAAAAAAATAAACGTCAGTGAAAATTTTGTGCCTATTGCACTTGATTATCCCATTCTCGAAAAAATGGTGGCCTTAACAGAAATCCCTGAGCTTCATGACAAAATCATTGTT
>JASFFJ010000662.1:0-4433 GCA_050124355.1 Desulfobacterales bacterium
CTTTAATTCGTTTCCCGAGTTCAAAATCCGTTTTAACAAGGCGGTCCAATTCTTCTCCCAGTTGGAAGCTCAAATCAAACTGCTTTTGGACAGCTTCCGGCACAACACCCATTTGTTTTTGGGCGTTTTTGACATCTTTTTGAAGCGCCGCCACCGTTTGACGGAGTCTTGCCTGCTTGAGCTGCCACAAGGTTTTTAATTTGTTTTCGATCTTTAAAACCTGCCGTTTGGCCAAATTGCGTTCTGCATAACAAAGTTCTATCACGGAAGCGGAACCGGCCAGTTGCAGCTCGACCAGCCGATTAAACGCAAGATTCTTGCCCTGTTCGGCTTCAAGTACCGCCAGCCGGCTGACTCTTATCAGATAGATATCATCTCCGCGTTTTTTGAGGCGCATAAGCCGCCTGATCTCTTCCGATCGTTTATTGGATTCGGAAATAAGGAGTCGGATCTCTTGGGGCAGCAACGCCAGGTAGTTGAGTTGATCCTGCCAGGCTTTTAAATTTGTTTTGGCTTGGATTAGATCGGCCTGGGCGAGATGAATCTTTTTATTGAGGTCGGAAAGGTTTAATTTTTCGGCTTCGGCGATCGGAATTTCAGCAGATGGCAATGGTTTTTTAAGGATCGTTGAGATGTGGGCAATCCGGTCGGGCGCCGACTGAACCCAGGCGTTGAACCGATCGGCCTCTTCACGATATTCATCGGCAAGTTCGCGATAGCGAATGGCCGCTTTTAACAAATCGATAACTTGCTTTTTTTGAGACAGGGACAATTCCTGTGAACTTTCGGCAAGCTCGATGTAACTTTCAATCTCGCTTTGAGCGATCATATACAAATCGGCGGCCGCTATTGGAGCCGGGGCGCCTTCTTTTTTAAGGTACTGGGCCGATGTAGACAGGGGAGCAGTCAAAAGCAGAATCAAAAAAAACAAGGTGATTGTTCTGAGGGAAATTTTGGATGAAGAATTCATTTCAGGTATTAGAATTCGCCTAATGAGATCGGATCAAGCAACGTCCACTGCCGATGATTTATGTAAAATAACTTATTTTTCCAGCATATTACGAAATTGGTTTTTTAACAACATCAATATACTAGTGACGCGGAACTCGTTGTCAAGAATAATGCAGGAATGAATGATTCGTGTTGTTTCGCAGGTTTGGTGGCGATAAACATTAATTTTTACGCTAATATGGGCGCCGCCTGAGGTGATGAAAATGCACCTGTAATTTGATGAACATAGGCTTAGCATTTTACACTGTTTTCGTTCCGCTAATTCGGTTTCTGGTGTCAGGTTTCAGGTGTCAGGAAAGGTAGAGGAAATAGCATATCCTGAACCCTGACACCTGAAACCTGACACCCAAAATGAGGAATAATAATAGGACAAAACTAAAACGGTCCAATATAAGAATTTACACCATACTAGGCGCCGCCTATGACCTAAACGCTTGAGGTTGCCACTTCTATCTCGTTTTCTATTCCCAGGTTGACCTCATACGCCCTGAGCGGCCGCGAAAATCCCTTCATTTCTATGGATGCTTTGGACCGGCAGTCAACTTGATCGTTTATCAAGGCCCAGGTCGAATGACTGATAAGGATTCCTCCGGGCTCGCAGGCCGTTTCAAGTCTGGACGCCAGGTTGACCTGCATGCCCATGGCGCTGTATTCGCTTCTTTGCCCGGAACCGAAGCTGCCCACCGTCGCCATACCCGTATTGATGCCGCATCTGATGTGTAAAGGATATTCGATGCCTTCGCTGAACCACTTTTTTTGCAAATCCTGCATTTTTAGCTGCATTTCCATGGCCATCCGTACACATCGCAAGGCATGATCTCTGTCGTCGGTGCTATCCGGTGCGCCAAAAAAAACAAACAGCGCATCACCGGTAATGTTGGCAAGAGTTCCTTCATATTTTTGTATTATGTCATTCATGCAGGAGAAATATTCGTTTAACAATTCCGCCATATCTTCGGGTTCCATCGAGTCTGTGGTCCTGGTGAAATCCTTTATGTCGGAAAAAAACATCACCAGTTTCCTGCGGCGGTGATTCCGCAGCGGTGCGACATCGCCAGCCAGAATTTTTTCTGCCAACTGGGGCGGCACATATCTAGCCATGAAACAGTGAGCTTTGACAACCTTTCGTTTTTGTTCCTGAAGATCTTTGGTTCTGAGCTCGATGATTCTTTCCTGTTTCAGACGAATGGTGTTGACCTCTTCAATCCGGCGTTCAAGTTCATCGATAATTTCTTGTGACAGTCGGACGCGAATCAGATCCATGAGCCGGGAATAAATCGGTTTGGCCTTCCAATTGATGTGATATTCACAAAAAGCATCGCCTGTAAACTGGCACGTCTTCTCTAAAACTGTAGCCGGGTTGCCCGTAAGTTTCCCCAGGCCCTCATAAACCCCCTTATTCATGTCACAAAAGAGCTTGGTGACGGCCGGGTCGTCCTTCCAGTATATTCTCACCACGGCCTTTCCATTTTGATTCTCTATGATTTTTATTGTGCGGTTGGCATTGAATTTGGCATTTTCTTGGGGGAGTCGGTTGATGATGGTTTGAACGCCGGCCAGACGCATTAGAAATACCTGGGATCCCACGGTGGTTTTAAAGATATTTCTGCCGGCTTTGTATATGGCATCCGGATCTTCTAAAATCGAAATGGTGTTCTGGTAGACCCGATTCAGGAGATCATTTGAAATCCAGTTGCCGGGTTCCAACAGATAATCCTGGGTCACCGGCATGAGGCTCCCCGTGTTCTCATCAGTGACAAAAAACTTCCGATTTTCGATGATGTCACGAAAGAGCCTACCGTACGGTGTTTCCGCTAAAACACTTTTGAGGTAGTGCGCACAGGTGCAGATGTTGATGCAGCTGGAATCTTTTTTCATCGGCATACCGGATTCCAAAGAAATGACTGTCATTGCAGTACTCCCCATTAATAATTGATAATACAAACCTTGTCATTCAGCCTGGAAAAATGGCTGTAACGGCCTAATTGTCGTAGGTTTACATGAACATTGGACACTGGCACTCAGGTTTCAGGTGTCGGGTGTCAGGTGTCAGGAGTGAAAACGCGGGAACCATCCTGAAACCTGACACCTGAAACCTTTTCTTCTAAATTGTGCCTTCGTGTCCTAGTGGCTGATTTTTTTTAGATAAAGAGCAGTAGTGAATGAGCAAAAAAGGTACCAACAGCCGTGCAGGGCATGGGAATTTTGGACGCTTTGAAGCAATGGTGTGTTAATATTGCTCAATTTTATCTGCTGAACATGGCAGGGAGTAGGGAGAGAAAGTCCATGCAGCACAAAACTATGAAATGCGTTTCACAACTTTATTTAGGACCTTACCCATTTATTACGGATTCATCGATCCAGCGGTTCAGGAAACGGGCAGCATTTGCGGCACCGTCAAAGTCTACCAATGGCGCATCTTTAATCCCTGGATGATGCAGCAATTGATCCATATGGTTACTCAATGGAACTGGTTGAATATCTGCTGAATTCAATATCTTCATGGGCAGCAAGGTTTTTATTCTGTTGGCACGCAAGGGTTGTTCCTGCTGGCGGGAGTAGGGATAAACGAGAGCCGGCACTCTGGTAACCAGCAAGTTCATACAGGTGTTGTAGCCGGCCAGACTAACCGAAAGGTCGGCGGCGTACAAGTAATCCAGGAAGCGCTTCGTATATCGCCGGATACGGAAGGCTGCGGAGGTGCGGGCGGTTAGGTTTTTAAATTCTTCATTTTCCATAAACGGTCCGCTAAAAACCTCAAGCCGAATCGGCAGTCTGTCACGAAGTAATTCACAGGCATCGATCACAGACGTTAGCAGCCTGTAACCCGAACGGCCGCCGCCGGCGCTGGCCACGATAAATTTTTGGTCAGAAGACAGTGCCAGCTCCCGCCGTAGTCGTCTCCCATTGGCAGCATCGGTCTGCTGGGCGATAAACCCGGTGTAGACCACTGGGATGTTGATGTCCGCCACCCGGCTGAAGGTTTCTTCCAGGAACAGTATCTCAGGATCGGAATGAATCAGCAATGCATCAAAGTGCC
Organism: Desulfobacterales bacterium; assembly: GCA_050124355.1. Classification (GTDB taxonomy): domain Bacteria; phylum Desulfobacterota; class Desulfobacteria; order Desulfobacterales; family JAFDCJ01; genus JAFDCJ01. The sequence continues at coordinate 4,052 of JASFFJ010000662.1, forward strand.
GGTTCAGTTTCTGCACAACTCTTTCCTCGTAAGCGATTGGATCTTTCTTTTCAACCAAAATATCCCGCAGGCTGCAGACCACCCGGACCTGCCCTAGTCTGCCTTCACGAATATCTGCCAGCAAGGGTTCCAGTTCAAAGCTGAACATGGATCTTCCAAAAGGATAAAGCTCGACGATAAAAAGATCCGGCTGAAGTGTCTCCATCAGCGAATAAATCGTCTTTTTTCGTTCATGCCGGATTTGGTCGATGCTTAAGCCGGGCGTACCTGCAATCAGTCGGGTGAATTTTTCGTCCATGGTCAGCACCGGTAGCCGCAGGAGCCGAACATGATTCGGCAGATCCACGTCAACTGCCTGGCCGCCGGCAATCAGCGTCACGTC
>JASFFJ010000663.1:0-4429 GCA_050124355.1 Desulfobacterales bacterium
GCCCTGATCCTGGACCGTAAATTCGAAGACACCGGCAGTCATATCGCAACGATGTACAAAGACCTCGGAATATCCATGGCGATGGCTCGCGAAAATGGCTGCGCCGTGTTCACTGCCGCAACGGCATACGAGCTCTTTCAAACGGGGATATCACTTTATCCGGAAGGCGACAACTGGGCCATCGTGAAATTCCTGGAGAATATAGCCGGAACCGAAGTCAAACGTTCCGGATCATAGAAACCGCTAATCATACAGGAGAATAAAATGAAACTAGGCGTAATTACCGACGGTATCAGTATGGATCTCGAACATGCCCTCAAAGTGATGAGTCAACATGGTATGCAGTGGGCTGAACTTCAGTTTGTCTGGGATAAAGAGATTGGAGATCATACCCCTGAAGAAATCGCGAAAATAAAGACGCTGCTAACTAAGTACAATATGAAGGTCACCTGCATCACTCGTCATAATTTCGCGGGCCTCTGCATGAAGACCACCACGGCCGATGACGAAGCCTTCAAGCAACATATGGATGCGCTGAAACGGTGTATCAAGGCGGCCAAAGCGCTGGGAACCGACACGGTCAGAGTCATGAGCGGACGAAAAGAAATGATCATCTTCGGCACCAACGGCGCTGAAAAATGGGTGGCCAGCACCGGATCATGGGACAATCTGGTCAGACTCATGGCAGCACCCGTCCGGCTGGCAGAAGATGAAGGCATCACCCTGGCCGTGGAAACCGGCAACAATGCCATGGTCACCTCCGGATATCTGGCCAGGAAGCTGGTAGATGATATCGGGTCCAAGAATCTCAAAATAATTTGGGATATCCCCAACACCCTGTACTGTACGGACGTGCCTTACCCAGATGCTTACGAACTCGTTAAAGACCACCTTTCTCACCTTCATGTCAAGGACATGACGGCTGATATCGCGAAAGCAGCAGTTAACTTCTGCCCTTTGGGCGAGGGTGAGATGGCACCCTACCTTGAAGACATCGGCGCAGCGTTAAAAAGGGACGGATTCCAAGGCGTCGTATCCTACGAAAGCGTCTATCGTCCGGCGGGTGGTACCTTTGAAGATGGATTTAAAGCATCCATTGAAAAATTCAAGCAAATATTCGGTTAGCATGAGGAATTGTGGAACTGGCCCTTCTACGGGTCATTTTTAAAGGAATGTAAATCGTCGGTTCGGATATTTAAATGACTTTAGATTGCAAAAGGGAAGCCCATGTGCGAAAGAGGGTGCCGACCCGACCAGTATACCCCAGCCGCGCTTCCTGGGTGAAGCGTTCAATCTGCGTTTTTAAAATATCAAATTAATGTCAACGCCATTGTCTTGTTTGTGGGTAAATTCGGCGTGCCAGACGAGCTAATGCAGCAGGACCAAAAAAATGGCCGTGGCGCTGGGTCGAGCCCTTGGAAAATGATTAATTCGAAAAGTGGTTCATATTTTGACCCCCGTCTGGTGGTGCGCTTCGTGAAACTGGAAGCAGATCTGAAAAGGATCGTTCAAACCATCGGGTTACTTTAGATTTGAAAATTAGTGCCTAACACCGTATCCATCTTACCTTAATTCACTTTAAAATTAACAAATATCCTAACAGATCCATTCTTCCTGAAATCTACAGATCATGCTATAAAATCTGCAAAAAAAATGGATAAAAAACACTCCTTCAAACGTTATCATATTAAATAAAAAAATTTGGAGCCAGGTACAAATACATCAATTAAGGAGTATCAATGATTCGAAGTCTGATTTCTATGACAATTGTGGCTATTCTTCTCATAGCATTTTTAGCCTGCGGCGGTGGTGGCAGTGGTGGCAACGGCGGCAGCGGTGATGACAGTGATGATAGTGGTGGAGGTGATTTAAATCCCATCCTGGCCTGTCCTGATAACGATGGAGACGGTTATGCCGACGCGTCTTGTGATGGCACCGATTGCGATGATGGCAATCCGAATATCAGCCCGCTTGCTCTCGATATATGCGGGGACGACATCGATCAAAATTGTGATGGTCGTGATAAAATATGCAGTGATGATGGTACCGCCGCACATGCCAGCCTTACCTGGGACGGCAGTGCCGGTATCTGTCTATCCTGTCATACAGATGAAGCCGAGGATATGTATGCCTCTACCCACTATCAATGGCAAGGGGATGCCTTGTACATGAGCCATGGCCCTCTAAAGCAGGGCAAAATTGCCGATGCGGTCAACAGCTACTGCATTAACATTTTAGGTAACTGGGAAGGTTGCGGCAATTGCCATGTCGGATTGGGCGCACAGCCCCAGGCAGCAGTCAACCCCACCAAAACCCAACTTGAAAACATTGATTGTCTGATATGCCATCAGAAAGAATACAAGCGTATAAAAGTTGGCGACGACCTCGTGCCCGACACGGCGAATATGACCATTTCCCTAAACGAGGCCGTCCAAACCGTTCATCTACCAGAAAGAACCAACTGTCTGCAGTGCCATGCCAAGGCCGGTGGCGGTGATGCCGTAAAACGCGGAGACTTGGCCTTGGCAAGCGCCGAGACCACCGACGTTCAATATGATGTCCATATGGCGGTTTCGGCAGGCGATTTAGACTGCCGGGAATGCCACATCTTTCGCAACCACAAGTTTGCCGGCAAGGGATCTGATATCCGTCCAACCGACCTGGATATTGACATCGCCTGCTCGGCTTGCCATACCAATAAAAATAAAAGCAACGGTCATTCTTCATCAACAATCGGCAGACATGTGTCCAGGGTCGCTTGCCAAACCTGTCATATACCCTATTATGCGAAGAATGCGAATGACTCGGCGGCTACGGAAGCCACTGAGATTCACCGTACCTGGCTGAGCACCTCCAGCCTGATGGCCCCCTTTCATCCGGATAGCACGAAGGCGAATAACCTGATTCCAAAGTACCGTTTTTGGAATCGATACAGCGAAAACTATCTGCTCGGCGATGTCGCCCGATATGATTCTTCAACCGGCGGCTTCCCGACCTCTCGACCGGAGGGATTTGTCGATGACGAGACCCTCGACAACAAATTGTATCCCTTCAAATTTAAAACAGCCGAGCAACCCATTTTGAATGAAACGGATCAATTGATCGCGTTGGATACAAAAATTTATTTTGAAACAGCAGACCCTGATTTGGCAACAACAGCCGGCCTTGTCAATATGGGGTATGTCGTTGATGAGGCTTATCGGTGGGTCATTACCGACACCTTCCAGCTGCTCAATCATCAAATCAGTCCGGCATCCGAGGCGCTAAGTTGTTCGGATTGTCACGGCAATACAGCGCGGATAGACTTGAAGGGCCAGCTGGGTTATCAGCTTAAAGGTCCGGAATCTCAAATTTGTACCCAATGCCACGGTAAGGAGGAAAGTGAAGGCTTTTACGATTTGCACGAAGAGCATGTCGAAGAGGAAAGATACGACTGTTCACGCTGCCATACCTTTTCAAGGCCCGAGAGGAATTTGAGATAGCATTTACATTCCCATCATATTCGTATACAGAGTAATTTTGTAATTACGTTTTGCAATCAGCGACCACCAGCACAGCTAAAGGTCTGAATCTGAAGATGACCCCTGGAAGGTGCCCATGCCATCTCTGCTGGTGGTCGCTGATTTGTGAAAAGAATTTTGCTTCAACTTAGTTTTTGTAATTATCGTGTGCGCTGACATATTGAGAAGATTATTTGAATCATGTCTTTTTCTGATTTGTCCGTTTTGATGAGCAGATACGCTGCTTACATAGCTGACTAGATCGGAAAATAAGTGAGCCAAAATTCTTTTATTTAACTCAATTCATAAGCCACCGGCATCGTTTAGGGTTAATTCAATTTTGTGTGTTCTCCCGGTAACGGTAGAACCTTTTCAATTCTCATCCCGCCAAAGGGCGGGGTGGCTTATGAATTACGGCTTAGGAGGCTTATAACACCATGAATTCCGCTGCTTCACCCCGACAATTACGCCAACTTATCCGCCATCGACAATGGACCACCCCTACCTCCGGTGCCGCTTCCGGCTATCTGCAGGCCAACCTGGTGATGCTGCCAGGCGAAGAAGCCTTCAATTTCCTGCTTTTTTGTGTTCGCAACCCCAAACCATGTCCAATTTTAGATGTCCTCGAACCCGGTCAGGTTGAGCCGCTCATTGCTCCCGGGGCCGACCTGCGCACAGATCTCCCCCGCTATAAAATCTTTGAACAAGGAGAATTCAAGACCGATGCGGAAGATGTGTCCGATTATTTCAATGAAAATATGGTCAGTTTTCTGCTGGGCTGCAGCTTCTCATTTGAAAATGCCATGCTGGCTGCCGGTTTGCCGATCCGTAACTTAGAGGAAGGCAAAAACGTCTCCATGTATATTACCAACAATCCCTGCACCCCGGCCGGCCCCTTTTCGGCCCCCCTGGTGGTAACCATGCGACCG
>JASFFJ010000664.1:0-4407 GCA_050124355.1 Desulfobacterales bacterium
ACGGAATTCGATGAATGGCGCAGGACAGCCCTTGAAATGGGTTTCATGGAAGTCGCCAGCGGACCGTTTGTGCGAAGCTCTTATCACGCCAGGGAATTGTTTCAGGAAGTAAAAGAGTGAAGAGGATACGGGCCTAATTTAGGATTCTCAAATAAGTAATTTTTGTTGTCAAAATTCGAACCGGAAATAACAAATTACAAGCATCAAATTACAAATAAATTCCAATCTCAAATATCCAAATCTCAAATAAAATCAAAATCCAATTGTTTGGAATATTGAATTTCAGTCATTGTGAATGGTTTGGTATTTATGATTTGTTATTTGAAATTTTAATTGCTGAAACCTGACACCGTTTGTTCCTTACAACATGTTGTCAGAAAAATGCCGATAAGGGCCTAATTAGCAAATAAACATTCGAGGCAATAATTTGGATCATCCAGTAACCTGGGCCGAGATTGACCTGGGGGCTTATGCACACAACCTCAAAGAGCTGAAAGGCATCAGCCGTCCGCCGGCCCGATTGATGGCTGTCGTCAAGGCCAACGGCTACGGTCATGGTGCTGTTGAAGTTGCCCGCGAAGCGCTGGATAGCGGGGCCCAATATTTAGGCGTTGCCAGAATCAACGAAGCCATTGCGCTGCGCAAGGCCGGTCTGAGCGCACCGATATTAATTTTCGGTTACAGTCCGCCGGATCTTGCACCATTGCTCATCGATTACGAACTCACCCAAACGGTCTATTCCCTATCGACCGCAACTGCTTTATCCGAGTACGCAAACCGCAAAGGGAAAAAAATAACGGTTCACATCAAGGTGGACAGCGGCATGGGAAGACTCGGTTTTCTATTGGAAGACATCCATACCACCCCGAATGATACTCCGCGAAATCATCCCGTCCGAGAAATCGAGGCCATCACCCGTCTTGCCGGTCTGACGGTGGAAGGAATTTTTACTCATTTTGCCACGGCCGACAGCGCCGACAAATCATACGCAAACCTGCAGCTGGATCGATTCCTGGCGCTTCTCAACCGTCTGCAAAAAGAGGAGCTGGAACCTCCACTCAGACATGCCGCCAATAGTGGTGCTCTGATCAATCTACCAGAATCTCATTTGGATATGGTTCGTCCCGGCATCGCCTCCTACGGTTTGTATCCCTCGGACGAAATCAATAAAAGCATTGTTGATCTGAAGCCGGTCATGACCTTGAAAAGCAGAATCATTCATTTAAAGAAAGTGCCGCCTGGTTTCAACATTAGTTACGGAATCACATACCAGACAAAGGCTCACACCACCATTGCCACCATCCCGGTCGGATATGCCGATGGTTTCAATCGCCTGCTGTCCTCCCGGGGCTATATGCTGATACATGGTCAAAGGGTTCCCATCGTGGGGCGGGTATGTATGGACCTGACCATGCTGGATGTTGGCGGAATATCGGGAGTCGCGCTTGAAGACGAAGTGGTGATATTTGGCGAGCAGGGAGTTGAAGCAATTAGGGCTGATGACATTGCCGCAAGCATTGGTACGATTAATTATGAAATCGTGTCGACAATTACCGCCAGGGTGCCCCGCGTATATTTAAAATGAGAGAGATCATCTTAATCAATATTACCGGCAAGGATAAGCCCGGCCTGACCGCCAGCCTGACCAACATCCTGGCCCAGTATGAGGTCACCATTCTGGATATCGGTCAGGCGGTCATCCATGACTACCTGTCCTTGGGTATCCTGGTGGAAATCCCGTCTGCCCATCGATCTTCATCGATCCTTAAAGATCTGCTCTTTCAAGCCCACGAACTGGGGATCCAGATTCGCTTTGACTACTTCGGTGAATTCTTACAAAAAAGGCTGAATCTGGACTATGTATTTGCCAATGGGCTTGAGATAAAAGGCGGTAAAGTGACGGGCAATGTCAGCGGCGACATTATCGACGGTTTGCGCAAAGCCGAGATTCTTAAAACAATCGCCACCGTGGAAAACATCAGCCTGCAGCAGACCATTGCGATCGGCGACGGCGCCAACGATTTAGCGATGCTCAGCATCGCCGGACTGGGCATCGCATTTCACGCCAAACCCATCGTCAAAAAAAATGCCCAAAAGTCCATCTCCAGTGTGGGATTGGACGGACTGCTCTATTTGATGGGAATCAGTGAAAGAGAGATACGCCAGCCATAATTGCTATTTAACGGCCTTACCCAAATCCTATGCCTTATCTTGCGATCCGGTGCTCGTGAAATCATTTTTCAATCTTACCGGCGCGCAGGTACCACTTGTCAAAAACATGCAAGTGGATGCGAGCCAAAACCCAACCCACCAGCGACATCCCAACACCGATGGCGATATCCGTCAGCGTGTCACGGTAGCGTACCAGGTGCATCACCGTTTTGCCGAAAATAGCACCCGCGATCACTAAGGCGACGGTCGTGCCGATCGTTCCCAGTGTAATCAACGCCACCGATGACCATTTCCGGCAGGCCCAGAGCAACAGAATCAAAGCGAGGGCCCCTAAAGCCAATCCGGTGATTTTCAGAGGGATGTTCAGTTGCCAGATCTTAAATGCCCGCTGACTGCCCACTTTCAGCAGCTTCAGCAGGTGTCCGGATTGAGACGGATCTTTCATCGATTCTTCAAAATCTAAAAATTCCCACTGCGGTGGATCCTCGGTCGATGTTGGAAAATTTGAGAATTGCGCCCTGATTTCGGGATCTACCATGCGGTAGCCGCTGGTCATCAAGGCGTATGCCTCGGCATCGCAAAATGAATCCAAATCCGTTCGAATTGCGGCCAATCTTTCCTGGACCTCTTTCAAGACGCCATAATCCGTTTCATCCTTCAGACCGATGGTTCGCTGCTTCTTGCCGAATTGCGATGGCTCATCACACCCGATCCAATCGATCGGATGGACTTCCAGATCCTTTTTGAGATGAATGAAGGTCAGATTCCGCAGCACGCCCGACTGTTTGCGGGCTTTCAGTTCACGGTATTCGGCTTCCCGTACCCGGGCCATCAAAATGCTATTGGAGCGCAGCGGTACTCCCAGAACGCCTTTACTGGGATTGTCATCGCTGCCCATCTGCCCGCTGGCGTCACTGACGATCACCGCATTGCAGTCCTCCTCCAGCAACCCCATGATGCCTTGATTGTCATGGACCCCACCGTCCACCAGTCGAACGGTTATGGGTTGATTTTCAGATTCAGGACCGACATTTTCCACCCCTTCCGCATCGGTTTTTCTTTCGTACAGGTTCGGCAACACAATGGGCTCAAATAACCCGGGTACGCAGGCTGAAGCCGCCACGGCGTGACCCAAGCGAACCTTTTTGTGGGGCGGCGGTGCGTCATCATAGTACATCCGCCGCAAACGGTAGTTGGCATCGATGGCCGTGTCGATGCTCGACGGCGGCTCCCCCATCCAGGAGGCGGTAAACTGCCAGTTATGACCTGTATTGAGCGATGTGGCATTGAGTATCAGGATCGGTACTTTGGCTGATCGTCGCCAGTTGTCATGCTTGGGAGCAAACTGCTCGTCCTCGTCTTTGGGCTGAATATACAAATCATTCAACCACCGTGGCTGCGTTTCTTCGCCGTCATGAATTCTGGCATAAATATTTTCCTCGTAAAGATCGCCGGCACGCATTGTGCGTGAAAAATTCGACTTGAAAATCATTTTGATATTGGTCAAGAGATCGGCCGCTACCCGGGTGCGGATGTTGGTCTGCACACCGGAGAGAAATTCCCGGCAAATCTCCTGCACCATCCGCACATAGTCCTCCCGTCCGATCTCCCCATCTCCTTTGCGTTTAAAAAGCTCCCGTACTTTCAGGTAGTAATGGGCACCGATAATAGAGCCCCCTGAGACGCAGGAAAGCACCTCCACATGTCGTAACAAATCCAGTTCGGCCAGTTTGGCGAGCACGCCGATATGAAACAGCGAGGCCCGAAAACCGCCTCCCGAAAGCGCCAACCCTACCTTGCCCAGAAAGGCCGTGCGAACGCCTTGCGCCCGGTCGCCCAAAAAATTTTCCAGAGTTTCCCAAGCCCCGGATCCTTCCTTGGGCAGATCTTCCGGCGATTGAATCCGGGCAAGCGACGCCAGCTGTTGAGCGGTGGCTTCCAATTCCCATGGCGGAATATCCGGCAAGGCGGCAGCTTTTAGGAGCCAATTATCGGCTTGGTCATAATCGGCCATGCCGAAAAAAGCTTCAGCGATGGTCACCAGAAACCAATAGCTCTCATTCAAGGCCACGTCCTGATCGGCAAGTTTCGGCAGCGTCTCCGTCAGGTCTTTCCGAATTTGCCGGGCCTGTTTCCAGCGCTCCTTGGCGGTGTTAGAGGACATACCGGCGCTGTCAGCTTGTTTCGCTTCGAGACCGGCCAGTTGATCCAGGACAAAAGCGGCATTGATGCCCG
>JASFFJ010000665.1:0-4405 GCA_050124355.1 Desulfobacterales bacterium
TGAAGATTTGCATAAGTTAATGATATTATTGAAGAAAATTGCCCCAAAGACCACAACGTGAGAAAAACCGCAATAGTTATCGAATCTGAGTTCCAATCAAGTATGGCAGAATCTTTCAGACAAATTGCAAAAAACCTTCCCTTCGAGATTAGAATTTTCTCTGATTTTCAAGCTGCGGAAGATTGGGTAAGTTGTAATAATTGTTCTTGGAGAGCTCCACTTCGGATTCATGAAAGTGAAACGACAAGCGTTCAATGAAAAGAGGCTTCGGCTATTTAGAGATATTTTAAATGTAGACGTCATAAATGTGAATACCGATGTTGCTAGAAAATATGCTGCCATCTATTTATCGTTACAGAAAAAGGGGACTAAAATACCGATCAATGATGTCTGGATAGCAGCAAGCTGTATCGATGTGGGCGGCACGCTGTTGACAAGAGATAGACATTTTGAAGTTGTCGATCAGATTGATACGATTATCCTCGAAGTAGATTTCAAGGAGCAAAAAAAAATAGTGGCTCAAGAATTGGGCCGGTTTCCGTTGTTCCCACCCCGTCAATAACTTCATTTGCCATGCCTGTTTAGCAATATTTATATTGACATATAATACCACATTGTGTTACTAAATAGAACCCTTTTAATTTGAACTGGAATATCCTAAAGCCCTGCCCGCAATCATCTGAATTGAAATTATCATTCCTGTTCAAATGGATTCTAATTTCCTTAAACTTTAACCTCATGCCTACTGATGGAAAAAACTGGCTAAGGACACTGCCGTCCAAAATTCTTGTTCTGGCCGCCGCCTATTTCCTCGTAGGGGTACTGACGTTGGCAGCCAACATTCCACCGGTAATCGTCACGGTCGTTTGGCTGCCGGCCGGAATTGCCCTGACTGCAACTCTGGTATGGGGATACCGGGTGTGGCCGGGAATCCTGCTGGGTGCGTTTGCCGCTCACGCTGCTGCTCATCTGGATGCGTCCTACGGCGGTACGCCCATCATGACGCTGGTCGTTTCGGTCTTTATTGGATTGGGCGCTGTTTTGCAAAGTTTGGCGGGGGCTTACCTCATTTTGCGCTTTGCGCGATTTCCAAGATCCCCAAACAGGCTCCGCAAGGCCAACATCCTGCTGTGGGGCGGTCCGGTCAGCTGCCTGGTGGGTACCGCTGTCGGCGGGACCGCATCGTGGCTGGCCGGCAGCAATCCGGCGCTAAGCCTCGTCGGCCACTGGTGGAACTCGTGGGCGGCGGAGACCCTGGGTGTTTTGGCCATCCTGCCCCTTGTTTCGGTTTGGTTGGCAGAAAGAAGCCGGATCTCTTTGCGCATGCGACTGATTGTGATACTTCCCGTATGTCTGGCGACGGTTCTGACGGTCCTGGCATTTCAGGAAATTCGGGTCGGCAAATGGCGCCGGATCCAGGCGGAGTTCACCCGCAAAGCGCAGGTTATGGCCACGACCTTAGGCAGCAACTTTGAGTCTTACGTTGATGTGTTGTATTCCATCAAAGGCCTTTTCGATTCCAGCAAAACGGTTGACCGGCAGGAATTTCAAATATTTGTACAGCGGTTGTTTGACCGTCATTCCGGTATTCAGGCCCTGGAGTGGATACCGGTAGTGACGCACCATCAGCGCAGCCTATACGAAACTGCCGCCCGAAACGACGGCTTTTCCGAATTTCAAATCACCGAACGCCAAAGCCAGGGACAAATGGTTCCGGCAGCCCGGCGGGCAGAATACTTTCCGGTCTATTACGTTGAGCCTTTGGCGAGCAACGAACTTGCGTTGGGCTTTGACCTGGCGTCAAATTCGGCACGCCGAGCAGCGATCAGCCGCTCCAGGAACACCGGTAAGCTGACCGCCACAGCCCGGGTCACCCTGGTGCAGGACCGGGAAAAACAAAATGGAGTCGTGTTTTTTTTACCGGTGTACGCTCAACAAGGGCAACCGGCTACTGTCGAGGCACGCCGAGCCGCCCTGCGAGGATTCGTGCTCGGTGTTTTTCGAATCGGCGACATGGTGACCTCTACGCCGAAAGCATTTGATCCGGACAACGTCATTTATTCGCTGCATGACCACTCAGCGCCCCCAGGCGAACAGTTACTTTGGGAGCATGGCCCCGCAAAAGAATCCCATGCCGGGGTATTGCGAAGCCACAGGCAAGAAACAAACGCCGCCGGCCTGAAGTATCGTTACACTTACAACATCGGGGGACGCAATTGGTCAATATTCTTTGCCCCGACGGTCGGCTATCTTAGGGCCTATCGGTCCTGGGATGTGTGGACGGTTTTGGCCGGTGGGCTGTTGTTTACCAGCCTGGTGGGCGCCCTGATCATTTCCGTGGTTGGCCGGTCGGCTGAACTTGCAACCGCCAATGAGAGATTGCAAAAGGAAATCGTCGAAAAAACCCAGGTGGAGGCCAAAGTGCGTGAGAGCAGCAAAAATTTCCGTGCGTTGGTCAATTCAGCCCCGGATGCCATTCTGATTGTCGATCACCAGGGCCTGATTACCTTTGCCAACCGCCAGGTCGAAAACATCTTTGGCTACCAGATCGCTGAAATACTCGGTCAACCGCATGATATTTTGTTGCCCGAAGGTTTTCGGGATAACCATGCGCGGAACCCAGCAACCTGCGACGGAAAACCTGATGCCAAACACATGGTCAAAAGCTGTCAGACTTATGGACTGCACAAGAATGGCGCTGAATTTAAGGTTGAGTGCGGCTTGAGTCCCTTTAGTACCGAAACCAACCCCCAGGTCATCAGCATCGTCCGGGATATTTCAGAACGTAAACGCAGCGAGGAAGCCCTGCGCAAAAGCGAGGAGAGATATCGGACCCTGATCTCAAATCTGGACACCGGGGTTGTCGTGCATGCTTCAGATACCCGTATATTGCTCGCCAATTCCCGTGCTCAGGAATTGTTAGGGCTGACGGAAGATCAAATGCTGGGCAAAAAGGACATTGATCCGGCATGGCATTTCCTGTGCGGGGACGGTACGGAGTTGAAGACGGAAGAATACCCGGTCAATGTGGTCATTTCTACCAGAAAACCTCTCACAAATTACGTCGCCGGCATAAAAAATCCTATGGCCAAAGATATCGTCTGGGTGATCGTCAACGCCTTTCCGGAATTTGATGGAAATTCTGATTTAAAGCAGATTGTTGTGACTTTCTGGGATTACACCCAACTCAAGCTTGCCGAAGCGGCGCTGGCGAAACGGACCATTGATTTGGCCAAGGCCAACAGAGAGCTGCAAGATCAAATTACAGAACGCAAGCTGGTTGAAAAAGAATTGTACAGGGAACAACGGCAACTATCCAAAGATTTAGAAGTCGCCGCCGGAATTCAACAAAGTTTGATTCCCAGCTGCTCGCCACGGATTGGGTCCATTCGGGTTGCCTGGCGATTTGAACCCTGCGAACAGATTGGTGGGGATACCTTTAATTTCCAATATACCGGCCGCAATCATATCAGTTTTTATATGCTCGACGTATGCGGCCACGGCGTGTCTTCGGCCCTCATCTCAGCAGCCGCATCTCAATTTCTGCAGACCAATTACGAACTATCGGCTAATGCATCCGAAGCGGTACAGCCTGAAGCAGTCTTGAACCGCCTGGAAAGGATTTTTCCTTTTGAACGTTTCGACAGTTTTTTTACGATTGTTTATGTGACCGTTGATTTTGTCAACGGCCGATTAACCTACAGCTGCGCCGGACACCCGCCGCCAATCGTACTGCACCCTGACGGGGCGCTGGAAGTCCTCGATGCCCAGGGGCCTGTCATCGGAGCCGGATTTGGCCAGCCTTTCGGTCAAAAAGAAATATGCTTGGAACATGGTGATAAAATCATCCTCTACACCGACGGCGTCTTGGACCACCCCAATTCCGCAGGAAAAATCTTTGGAAAGCAACGCTTCTACGACGCATTACAGAAACATGGACAACAGTCCGTCGCAAGCCTTATGGATGCCGTTCAAATGACCATCAAAGACTTTGCCGGCTCCGCAAGTTCGGGAGACGATCTCAGTATGATGGCGGTCGAGTATGTGTAACCTAAATTCAGAACTGTTGATGTGTATTAAAATCTGATGCAACACCAATGTCTGTGGTCGCGCCAAGAATCCTGGATTTCGGGCGATTCGTTCTGAATTTAATTCCTTTACATTAATCCCGTTTTGGTATAAAAGAGATAGGCTAAATTGGCGTCAGGCTGTATTTTGAGTCGCCGGAAACGCTACCACAACCTTTGGATCATTTTCACATTTAATAAGGAGGTAATACATGAAAAAAGGATTGGTATCAGGATTATTGGCCCTAGCGGCAATTGGATTTCTATTTGCGACATCCGTATTTGGTGCAGATATCGAATTGGCAAAAAAATCGACTATTGAAGAAATTCTGAAAAGG
>JASFFJ010000666.1:0-4400 GCA_050124355.1 Desulfobacterales bacterium
GGGTTTTTGGGTTTCAGCTTCATGATCTCACTCAAAGGAGGCCTCAACCTCTTATCCAGAAATATTTACGAGGTTTTTTCCTCTTATGGCCTAACGACAATTCCACTTTTTATTTTAATGGGCCAGTTGGCATTTAACAGTGGTATCAGCCGCAGGTTATATGACACGGCCTACAAATTTCTGGGCAGCACCCGAGGCGGGTTGGCCATGGCAACCGTATCCGCCTGTACGGCTTTCGGCGCGGTCTGTGGGTCCAGTCCGGCCACAGCGGCAACCATGGCAACAGTGGGATTGCCGGAGATGAAGCGCTATAAATACGCCGATGAATTGTCGACGGGGTCCGTTGCATCCGGCGGCGGCTTGGGGATGATTATGCCTCCCAGTGTTGTCCTGATCGTATACGGGGTGCTGACCGAGGAATCCATCGGCAAGCTGTTTGTTGCCGGCATTATTCCTGCCATATTGGTTACGATCCTGTTTATTATCTGCATTTATATCCGCTGCCGCTTTTCCCCGGAGCAGGGACCACCGGGTGAAACATTTAGCTGGCAAGCGAAACTGAAATCCCTCAGCGGCTTGATCGATACCCTCGCTGTATTTGGCATTGTCATGGGAGGGCTGTTTTTTGGATTTTTTACCCCCACTGAGGCGGCAGCGGTCGGTGCCTTTGGTGTTCTAGTGGTCTCTATGCTCAGGCGGCAACTCACCTGGCAGGGTTTTGTCAAATCTCTTTATGAAACGCTGCGGACTTCGTGTATGGTTTTGCTGTTGATCGCCGGAGCCGTTGTCTTTGGCAAATTTTTGGCCATCACCCGGATTCCGTTCAACATTGCCGCCTGGATCGGCGGATTTGATCTGCCGCCGTATGTGGTCATGAGCATGATTGTGCTCGTTTATTTTTTGGGTGGCTGTTTTATGGATGCCTTGGCACTCGTGATGCTGACCATCCCCATTTTTTTGCCGGTGGTCTCCAGCCTCGGCTACGACCCGATCTGGTTCGGCGTCATTATCGTGATGGTCACCGAAATGGGCGTGATCACACCCCCGGTGGGAATCAATGTGTACGTCGTATACGGTGTCGCCGAGGGTGTCATCGGCGGGGTGCCGCTGGAATCGATATTCAAGGGGATCTTGCCGTTTTTACTGGCCGTGATCGTGGGCCTGATTATTCTGGTCCTTTTTCCGCAGATTATCCTGTTTTTGCCCAATTTGATGTACTAATCGAGTTGCGGGTTACGAGTTGCGAGCTACGGGTTTCGGGGATCGTCTATGCCATTAGCTGAAATATAGTATTGCTAACTTAACAGTAACTTCTCGTCGGAGCGGCTTCCAGCCGCGAAGAAAGCTGACTATAAAGCCTTGGTATGAAGGTATACGACGATTGAATTATGACATAACCTTCGTGGCATAGTGCCTTGGTGGCTGAATTGATAACCAAAAAATCACATCAATCCAAACCCAGCAACTATCCAAAAGGATAGCTAACAATGACTGACCAAATCTATTGGAATCCGGTTCTCGAAACCCTTCCCCAGGAAAAAATTCGTCAGCTGCAACTTAACAAATTCAAAAAAATTTTTAAGTGGACCTATGAGCGCTCAAAATTTCATCGCAAGATTTACGATGATGCCGGTGTGACGCCGGAGGATATTCGATCATTTGAAGATATCCAACAGGTTCCCAGCGTGGAAAAGTCCATGATGCGGGACATCCAGAGAAAAGACCCCTTTCCCTATGGGGATGCCCTCTGCGTGCCCCTGGAAGAAGTCGCCGTTTTTCGCCAGACCAGCGGTACCACCGGTCAACCCGTCTATCAGCCGGATACCTGGCAGGACTGGGAGTGGTGGGCCGAGTGCTGGTCATATATCCTCTGGGCCCAGGGTTACCGCCCCAAAGACCGCGTATTTATTCCTTTCGGCTATAACATTTTTGTCGCTTTTTGGGCCGGCCACTATGCCGCTGAGAAAATCGGTTGCGAAGTCATCCCCGGAGGTGTGCTGGACACCAAGGCCAGGATACTTAAAATTCAGGAATTGCAGGCCACGGCCATGATGGGCACCCCGACCTATATCCTCGGGATGGCGGAGACGGCGCAATCGAAAATGGAGATCGATCCGTCTGAATTAACCATCGAAAAAATCACTTGCGCCGGTGAATGCGGCGCCAGTATCCCCAGCACCAAGCGGCGGTTGGAAAAAGCCTGGGGGGCCAAGGTCTATGACCACGCCGGTGCCACCGAAATCGGCGCCTGGTCCTTTGAGTGCCAGGATCAGCCGGGTGGCATGCACGTCAATGATGCCTTGTTTCTGGTTGAGATTGCGGATGTGGAGACCGGCGACATCATCGAAGAGCCGGGGCGACGGGGGAAAATGATCATCACTGCCCTGGACCGCCAGGCCCAGCCCTGCGTCCGCTTTGACTCCAAAGACGTTATTGAATGGGCTGACGAACCATGCTCCTGCGGGCGAACCTCACGTCTGATCAAAGGCGGTGTGGTCGGCCGGGCCGATGATATTACCAAAGTCAAAGGAGTCCTCTTGGCGCCCTCGGCGATTGAAGAAGTTGTCCGTGGTGTCGATGGTCTGGGCGACGAATATGAAGTCATTGTGGACCGGGTCGGCCATGCGGATCAAATTAAGCTTAAAGTGGAAGTCTTGCCAGAGGCCCAAGACCAGTGCCAATTGGTCGAATCCGAGCTGGCCGATCAACTCAGACTAAAAACCAATTTACGGTACGATATTGAAATTTGCGGCTGTGAAACCCTTCCTCGCTATGAAGTAAAAGCGAAACGTTTTAAAGACTTGCGAAAAAA
Organism: Desulfobacterales bacterium; assembly: GCA_050124355.1. Classification (GTDB taxonomy): domain Bacteria; phylum Desulfobacterota; class Desulfobacteria; order Desulfobacterales; family JAFDCJ01; genus JAFDCJ01. The sequence continues at coordinate 2,813 of JASFFJ010000666.1, forward strand.
ATCACAAGAAGATTAAGTATGCCACAAATCGACTTAAATGATATCAACACCAAAATTCAAATGATGAAAAAAACCGCCGGGGAGCTGGCCCGGGCAGGGAAAGATTTTCCCGCCATTGCCAGAAATATCGTCCGGATTTCGGCCGGCATCAAAATGCTGGAGATTAATATTTCCGACGTGGTTGAGCTGGAAAAACTTGATTAAATTAATATGCTCCATTCATAAGCCGCCGGCATTGTTCAGCTTTGGATCAATGAACCGTGATGACCCGCTAACGGTAGAACCTTTTCAATTCTCATCTCGATAGGTCGGAGTGATTCATGAAGGGAGTTGGCAGCGCATTTTATACCTTGGTGAGAGAGAAAACTAAAGCATATCCAGCGGACTCATAACGGCTCGGATATCCTTTTCCATCACGTGAGTATATATTTCGGTGGTTTTCACATCGGCATGCCCCATGAGCTCCTGAACGACCCGAATGTTTACCCCGTCTTCGAGCAAATGGGTCGCAAAGGAATGACGCAAGGTGTGGGTACCGACCCGTTTTGTGATTCCGGCCCGATCCACGGCGATCTTGAGGGCTTTCTGCAAACCGGATTCAAGCACATGGTGCCTGCGAAACGTTTCAGATCTGGGATCCTTGCTCAGCTTTTTGGCGGGGAAAACATATTGCCATCTATATTCCCTTGAAGCATTGCGATATTTACGGGCCAAAGCCTCGGGGAGATAAACATCTCCGTACCCGGCATCTAAATCCGTTTCATGGAGCTTTTTGACCCGTAAAAGTTGTGTCTCCAGGTCGTCGTAAATGGATGGCGACAGCGTTGTAAAGCGGTCCTTTCCACCCTTGCCTCTGACATACACCTGAGATTTCGCAAAGTCGAGGTCCATGACTCTCAGGCGCAAGCACTCCATCAGCCGCAGACCACCCCCGTACATCACTTTGGCCATCAAAAGATGGGTCCCTTTCATTTGATTTAGAACCTGGCGGACTTCGGTCTTCGTCATCACTACGGGAGGGTGGCGGCGTTTCTTGGCCTTCACAGGGGCGATGCCGTCCCCGATTTGCTTGTCTAAAACATGCTTATACAAAAAAACAAGAGCATTTAACGCCTGTCGCTGTGTTGAAGCCGCCACCTTGCGATTGGTGGCGAGATGACTTAAAAAAGCTTCAATCTCGGTTTTCCCCATATCTTTAGGGTGCTTTTGGTTGCGATGGAATTTGACAAAGCGTATAATCCATTCACAATAAGTTTGTTCTGTCCTATACGAATAGTGATGGTATCTCAGAACCTGGCGGACTTGATCCATGAGCCGTAATTTCGGATTTGGTTTGAATTTGGGTTTCTCTTCCATGATTTTATGCAGTAAAAGTAAAACATGGAAAAGTCAAGGGCTATTTTTCTCTGTTTTATATTTCAATATAACTATACATAGAAAATTTTCCGTGCTATAAGGGTAATATATAGAAAATTTTCCATGTATTAACACTGATAGGGCGGACCGCGAGCTAAAGCTCGCTTGGCCTTCGGCCATCCGCCCTATCGGGCCGCGAGATGAGCCAATTGAGTTTGATAGGCGTCGCTCG
>JASFFJ010000667.1:0-4386 GCA_050124355.1 Desulfobacterales bacterium
GTCCATCGCGTTTAGCTGTTTTGCCTCAAACCTCCAACTGCCAAAGACTGCCTTTGAGCTTTCAGCCTTGAGCCTTTTGGTTTTTACCTTCCCAGCTCCCTAACTCCCCAGCTTTTATTCCCTATGCTCTATGCTCTTTGCCATCTGCTTTATCCCTGACCTTACCTCTCAGCCATTCGATCCAGGGTTTGAAGCCTTTTTCAGTTTTGGCCGAGATCTCAAAAACCGGCATGCCCGGGTGAATTTGATGAATAAAATCGATGGCTTTTTGCTTGTCATAATCCAGATAGGGTAACAAGTCGACCTTGTTCAACAAAGCCACCTCACATTCTCTGAACATCAGGGGATATTTGGCCGGTTTGTCTTCGCCTTCCGTGACACTTAACACCACAACCCGGGTATCTTCGCCGATGTCAAATTCAGCCGGACAGACCAGGTTGCCCACATTTTCTACAATCAACAAATCAATGTCATCCAGATCCAGCCCCCCCACCGCCTTTTCGATCACATGGGCGGCCAGGTGGCAATCACCCCCGAATTCATCGGTATTGATTTGCACCACCGGCACACCGGATACGGCAAGCCTGTCGGCATCATTGGTGGTACAGATGTCACCGACGATCACGGCACTTTTGATTTCCGATGAAATCTGAGACAGCGTCTTCTCAAGGGTGGTGGTCTTGCCGGAACCCGGCGAACTCATCACATTGAGAACAAAGATTCCTTTAGCGGCAAATAGGGTGCGATTCTGATCTGCCATTTTTTCGTTGATGTCAAGGACCCTGCGGACCACTTTGATTTCCCGAGTACCGCTTTTTTGGGTTGTTATCGCGCTGCCGTTGCTGTCGGAATGAGAATGGGAATGACGAGAACCGTCATGATGGTAATATTTTTGTGTTTTATAGAATGTATCAAGAAACATGTTGGTCCTTCTGAACTATTTCGATGGATTCTATGTCCAGCTCCCGGCCGGAAAGAATCTCCAGAGCGCCGCCACTGCAATTTTCGCAGGTAAATGCCGGGCCATTGATGGTCCACTGGGCATCGCAATCCCGGCAACGGGCAACAACCGGTAATGTTTGGATAAAAAGTATAGCGCCCTCAAGGGGTGAGTCCTTGACAGCGGCATCAAAACAAAAACGCAGGCTGTCCGGCACAACAGCGGCCAGTTTACCAATTTTTAAATTTATTTTTTCAACCCGCACGTCGCCGGCATCCGGCGGTATGGAATCGGTCGCAATCTTGATGATCTGAAGTGCAATGCCCATTTCGTGCATCTACATACTTCCGACAGCAATGGATATTAGATCATAAAACCAAACACAGATTACCTAATCCAGACAAACTGGAAATAACAATTTGCAAGCCCCAAATTATTTACCCTGTTAAATAATTCAATCATCATGGCTTGACCCTGCTGGTTATAGAAACCACATTGTCGATCTGTGCCGCACGTTCCTGCATGACGATTTTACAGGGCAGGTAAATTCCAAATCTCAATATCCAAATCTCAAATAAGCTCAAAAGCCAATTGTTTGGGATTTTGAATATTGGTCATTGCGATTTGTTTGGGATTTGTGTTTTGTTATTTGGGATTTTTAATTGCTGAAACCTGACACCCGACACCGGATACGATTGGTCTCTGACAAAATGTTGTCTGATAAAATCCCATAAGGGGCTAGCTAAACACCTCAGCACAAAGCTCCCCAAGTGAACCAAGGTTCTTGCAAACATGGATCCCGGCCGCTTCCATGGCTTCAATTTTGGCTTTGGCGGTACCGCTGCCACCGCTGATGATGGCACCGGCATGCCCCATCCGGCGCCCTGGTGGCGCGGTCAAACCGGAAATAAAACCGACCACCGGCTTGCTCATTTTTTCAGACACAAAGGTCGCAGCGTCTTCCTCGGCGTTGCCACCTATTTCACCAACCATCACGATCCCCTTGGTATCCGGATCCTTTTCAAACGCGTCCAGACAGTCGATGAAATCAGAACCGATGAACGGATCACCGCCGATGCCGATACAGGTACTCTGCCCGATACCCTGCAACGACAATTGATTGACAACCTCATAGGTTAAGGTTCCGGAACGTGAAATTACGCCAACAGGTCCAAAAGGTTTATGAATGGGGCCCGGCATAATTCCGATTTTGGCCTCACCGGGGGTGATGATCCCGGGGCAATTGGGACCGATCAGACGCGTTGGCTTTCCCTCCAAATAGTTCATGACCTTCATCATGTCCAATGCCGGAATTCCTTCGGTAATTGCCACAATCACACCGATGCCGGCATCGGTGGCTTCCATAATGGCATCGGCGGCAAAGGCGGGTGGAACAAAAATCAAACTGCAATTTGCACCGGTAGCAGCCACAGCCGCCTTAACCGTGTTAAAAACGGGGATATCATCCACATTCTGTCCGGCTTTTCCGGGTGTGACCCCTGCCACCACCCGGGTGCCATAGTCGACACACTGGCGGGTATGAAATTGCCCTTCCCTGCCGGTAATACCCTGAACGACCACACGCGAATTCTTGTCAACAAATATGCTCATTTTTCAGCCCCAATTTTTACCACTGAAATCGTTGAGATGGTTTTTATGGTTTAGTTCGTTTTGATGGTTTTGATCGTTGAGAAAAGACCGATGGAAGAGGGAAGACCGCTTCGCTAAGACGAGGAACGAAAAATATCCTTGTGATAAACTTTCAAATCTCTCATAGTTCCTATCGATTTTGTTTTCTTTTCGTCCATCTTCCCTCGCCCTTCGCCTTGAGCCTTCAGCTATTTTGTCTCAAATCTCCACAAAACGAAGGTGCCCCATGCACCATGCCCTATGCGCTATGCACCATGCCCTACGCTTGCACAATTTCGGCAACTTTTTGAGCGGCATCCTTTAAATCTGCGGCCGTGGTTAATTGAAGACCCGACTCTGCCAGAATTCGACGGCCTTCTTCGATATTGGTTCCTTCCATGCGAACCACTACCGGAACACCGATATTGGTTTTTTGGGCTGCCTTCACAACGCCTTCGGCCAGCACGTCGCATCGCAAAATGCCGCCAAAAATATTAATCAGTATGCCCTTCACATGGGGATCGCTTAAAATGATCTTGAAACCGTTTTCGACCATCTCGGCGCTGGCACCGCCGCCCACATCCAAAAAATTGGCAGGCTCCGCCCCGGCTTGTTTGATCAAGTCCATGGTGGCCATCGCCAAACCGGCGCCGTTCACCATATTGCCCACATTTCCATCCAAATTAATGTAGTTAAGATTATATTTGGAGGCAGCAACCTCCAGCGGATCTTCCTCATCTGGATCCCGGTATTCAGCAATATCTTTGTGGCGAAAGAGGGCATTATCATCAAAATTGATCTTGGCATCCAATGCAATAAGGGTTTCTTCCGCCGTAATAACCAGGGGATTGATCTCAACCAGCGAACAGTCTTTGTCGACAAACAAGCAGTAGAGATTTTTTAGCATGGCAACAAACGATTTTATGGCAACCGACGGCAAATTTAAGCCGAATGCGACCTCCCGGCAGTGATAGGCTTGGATGCCCTGAAGGGGGTTGACCGCAACTTTGACAATCTTTTCCGGGGTTTTGGCGGCTACTTCCTCAATATCCATTCCACCGGCTTCACTGGCCATTACCACGATCTTGGCAATGTTCCGATCCGGAATGATACTCAGATAGAGCTCCTTTTCAATGTTCAGTCCCTGTTCCACCAGAACTTTTGTAACCCGCCGTCCCCGGGGCCCGGTCTGATGGGTGACCAGCTTCATACCGATGATTTGATCGGCGACGTTTTGTACTTCCGACTCAGATTGAGCCAGCTTTACCCCGCCGCCTTTACCTCGACCGCCAGCGTGAATCTGGGCTTTGACCACAACCGGGTATCCTGCCAGGCTTTTGGCGATCCCGACGGCTTCATCGGCGCTAAAGGCCACCCGACCTTCCGGAATGGGAACATCGTATCTGTTAAACAATTCCTTGGCTTGGTATTCGTGGATTTTCATAGGGCTCCATTAGTTCAATTGGGTCATTATTTTCGTTTTGATTGTTGGGACCAAAGAAAGAAGATCAGAAGATTAGGAAATCAGAGGGTTAGCAAATGACAGACGAGAAACGCAAAAGGTTGCCATTATGATCAATAAAAGCAGAACATTCTAGCTTTATTTTCCGACTTTCTGAACATCCCACCTTCTCATCTTCTATAATTGGGCTTTCTCACCTTCTGCTCTTCTTACCCTCTCACCTTCTCTCCCTCTTGTCTTCCCAGCTTCATAGCCTCCCAGCTTCCCAGCATATTCCCTCTGCACTGCGTTCCACGCCCCATTCTTCTGTCTTCTGACATCTGTCCTCTCACATCTGTCTTCTGACATCTGTCCT
>JASFFJ010000668.1:0-4382 GCA_050124355.1 Desulfobacterales bacterium
CGTTAGCTGATTGTCATACAAAAAAAGGATTTCAAGATTTGTCAGTTGGCTCATCTCGAAAGGAATCTCGCCGCTTAGCTGGTTAGTACTCAAATAAAGGTGGGTTAGATTTATGAGGTCTCCCAGTTTGGAGGGGATCGTGCCGGTTAGCTGGTTGCCGTGTAAGATCAGGTGGGTTAGATTTATGAGGTCTCCCAACTCAACGGGGATCTCGCCGGTTAGCTGGTTGATACCCAATTCAAGACGAACTAAATTTGTGAGATCCCCCAGCCATTCGGGTATGGGCCCCTCTAACTGGTTGTTATATAAATAAAGCCTCTCTAAAACTGTTAAATTGCTCAGTTCGGAAGGGATCTCGCCGGTTAGCTGGTTAGTACTTAAAGCAAGGTAGGTTAAATTTGTGAGGTCTCCCAGCTCAACGGGGATGGCGCCGGTAAGCTGGTTGTCGTATAAACTCAGGTGGACTAGACTTTCGAGGTTTCCCAGCTTTAGGGGGATTGTCCCTACAAGATTGTTGGAATGTAGATCAATTCTAACAACATCCCCCCCCTCACACGTCACCCCATACCAGGCGCACTCTGTGCCAGCTTGGGCTTCTTTCCATCCGCTGTTATCGATCCAGCTGTCACCATTTGTGCTGGAATAAAGCGCAACCAAAGCAGCTCTCTCGGTTGCTGGAACTTGGGCGTTCACCGTTCCAAACATCGCCATAATTAAAGATAATAAAACGATAGATACCAATTTTTTTTTCATCTTTCACGCCTCCTTTTGTCTTTTGATTAGAATTTTGTGTTCTGCGGAACTTTTTTTGATAATACTGTTAAACCTTAACTTAAACCAGTTCCCTTTTAGAACATTTAGAAACTAAAAAATTTGAAGAGTTACCGATAGATGAATATCTGATTATAATAAATGTCAGTTCAGAATGAGGTTCTGTAGGAGGCCTGCAATTAAAAAGAGAAGAGGTTCAACGTTTCGCTTCCGCGCAACTCGATATATTCAATCTAGTCTTTTTCAATATATAACTTTAAGTTGTTACCACTATCAATAATATGTTGATCCAAACAACAGTGCAGCAGTAAATAAGGTTGTCCTTTAATCGCCAATAACAAAGGCCAAATTACCTCATTAGGTAATCTGGCCTTTATCCCATGGAACGCGACATCATGATTCCCCACCTCCCCCCGATGGGTTCGCATTGTCTATTAATTTAATATGAATTTTTATATAAATTTCAAATGTTTAAATGCAAAAATCATGCAAACAAAATTCATATGTTGTGACCAGTTAATTTCAATAGGTTATCCCTTCAATGAAAATTATTACCACCGGATATTGTGAATTAAATCTCTTAAAACTGAGAAATATATTTCATAATTATGAGAACTTCCTCACCGTGAAAAAGCAACGCGTAATCTAGAGAAAAAGTAACTCGTTCTGCCGCTGCGATATCTTCTTGCGCCCCCTCTGAACTAAGGCTTTGGGCTGAGAAACCAAATACAGACAGGCCGGCAATAATGATTCTGACCGCAATAGAGCGAATGTGTTAAATATTCACCGGCCCGCCATCTGTCGTACCACCTCTATGGTGGCCTCGGCAGTTCGCTTGATCATTTCCGGGTCGATTTTATCGTAGGAATCCGTGGCTTGGTGGTAGTCGTCATAGGGCCAGCCTAAAAACATGGCCACCGGTATACCCTCTTCGTGAAAGGGATAGTGATCGCTGACGGGCAAAACAGCGCTGTTGTATTCGACCCGGACGGCATCGGTCAGTCCGGCAAAAACCGACTGAAGGCGCCGCTTGTAACTTTCCGGCGCCACGGTGACGGCGAGATGGTCGCCAAAACCCACCATATCCAAGTTGACGACATTTTTTATCCGGTCCAGGATCCCTTTTTCCTTGAGGGTGGCGACGTGAAATTTCGAGCCGAACATGAGATATTCCTCGGCCCCGAATGCGATGAAACGAATGGTTTTAGCTGGTTTGGGACCTTGGGAAAGGGTTTCGGCGATTCTGAGCATGGCGTCCACGCCGCTGGCATTGTCACAGGCCCCAGGGGAAGTGAGCGTGCTGTCGTAGTGGGCGCATACCACAATTTCTTCATCCGGCAAACAGGTTCCGGACAATGTACCCATGACATTGTGACTCAGGAGATTGTCTTTGACCATCCCCGCTGTGTCCATGCGCACCCGAATCTCGCGTCCGGCAGCGAGCTGCTCCTGAAAATAGTCGTGGGTGGAAAGATCCACCACCACGTAAGGCATGCGCCCGAAAAATCGGCCCAGCTCGTAGAGCACAAAGGTGATCGCCGGACCGCCGGCATTGGCCACCAGATAACCCAGATCCGAGCCATCTGCAGCTTTAACCGCATATTTGGGCCATTCGAAAAAATCGCGACACAGATACATCGTGCCCACATACGAGACTTGCCCTTCAATGCCGCCTTCCGGGGCATTACCGCTGAACAAAAAGCTGCCGGCTGGCACCTCGCGGCTATCCGGAGCAAGCAGTTGTACGGCGGCAGGTCGAGTGGGCTCCCAACCCATAAACCGAAATGGCCGGGTTTCAACCGTCAAGCCAAGGGAAGTCATGGTTTGGGCGATATACCGAGAAGCACGATGCTCGTTTTCGCTGCCGGCCGGCCGCGGGCCGATGGTTTGTGAGAGATGCCGTGTGATGTCTTCCATGGTAGAATATCCTTTGCATTGAATGGAATTCGCAATTAAGCTCAATTGAATTAAAAACCAATTGGAAGTATGGCAAAACGACCTCTAAGTGTCAATAACCGTGTTGATACAAGAAATAGACATGTATCGTTACGGGGTTGGTTTAAAATCTGATTCTTGATCTTTTCCATTTAAAATTCGATGTTGGACGTTCTATGTTCGATGTTTTTCTGGCCCTCATAGGATGTCAATCGATATCACCATATGCATCAAAAAACGCACTGGCCCGCATCCATACCAGCAAACCTCAACGAAAATGACAAGCAACCTTGTGATCACCGCCGCGGGAAGTAAGCTCCGGTTCTGTCTGCTGGCAGATGGCCTCAGCCAAGGGGCATCGGGTGTGGAAACGGCAGCCCGAAGGAATGTTCATAGGGCTCGGCACCTCGCCTGTTAACAAAATGCGTTCTTTTTTTCGATCCGGATCCGGGGACGGTACTACCGACATCAGGGCCTCGGTGTATGGATGCAGGGGGTTGGTATAAAATTCTTTCCGCGGCGCGATTTCCATAATCTTGCCCAGATACATGATCGCGATGCGGTCGCTGATGTGTTTGACCACGGCCAGGTCATGGGCGATGAACAGGTAGGTGAGTCCCAGGTCTCTTTTTAAAGCGGCTAGCAGGTTGATGATCTGGGCCTGAATGGATACATCCAAGGCCGAGACCGGTTCATCACAGACAATAAGCTTGGGATTGATGAGCAAAGCGCGCGCGATGCCGATTCGTTGGCGCTGTCCTCCGCTGAACTCGTGCGGGTATTTGTGAGCATCGCTGGGCTGAAGACCAACAGTCGCCATGAGCTTGTTGATGAGGTCGGCCACCGGCTGGTCGGCAGGGGCGAGCTTGTAGTAGGCAATCACTTCCCGCATCATTCGAAAAACGGTCATACGCGGATTTAGGGAGCTGTATGGATTTTGGAAGATAATCTGCACCATTTTTCTGGCCCGGCGGCGTCCGCGCTTGGACAGCCCTGCAATGTCCATGTACTCGCTGCGCTCACAGTTATTCGAGATGTTGAACAACACTTCCCCGGCGGTGGGTCTTACTAGATTGATCATGGCCTTGCCGGCCGTAGTTTTACCGCACCCGGATTCACCTACCAGACCGAGGGTTTCGCTCTGCCGAATATTAAAAGAAATATCGTCAACAGCCCGTACCCAGTTTGCTGTGCGCTGCAAAATACCGGCTTTGACCGGATAATATTTCTTGAGATGTTTGACAATGACGAGTGGTTCGGCCATATTCAATCCTCCCTTGTGGAAGGCTCAGATGAGACTGGCTCAGCAGTATTGTACTCGTCCCGGCTTCGCCAGCAAGCCGCCTGATGGGCGGGTGCCACTTCCTCCAATGTCGGCGACCGGTCCCGGCAGATGGATTTGGCGTATCGGCAACGCGTATGGTAGGCGCAGCCACCCACCACGTCAAAGGGTCCGGGCACGATCCCGCGGATGGTGAATAGCTCTGTCTCATCGGCGTCCAGCCGGGGCAGACATTTTAACAGGCCCTGGGTGTAAGGATGGCGCGGATCGTTGAACAGTTCGCGTACCGGGGCTGATTCCACAATTTTCCCGGCGTACATGACGACGATGTCGTGTGCCAGCTCGGCGATGACACCCAGATCATGGGTGATGAACACGATGGATGTCTCCAAAT
>JASFFJ010000669.1:0-4373 GCA_050124355.1 Desulfobacterales bacterium
GCCATCTCCTCTAATCTATTAATGGTGGGGTCTTCTCCGAAAACATCATCACCGAGCTGGGCCTCGGCCATCGCTTGCAACATGGATGGGGTCGGTCGGGTGAGTGTGTCGGATCTAAGATCAACTTGGCGCATTAGTGGTCTCCTCATAGAAATGATTGAATATTTTCGATTGAAGATTGAATATTTAAGGTCCGCCTTCGCGGATCTATTTTAAAGGAAGTACTGTGAAAATTACGGAGCGAAATCCCGAATAGCCAATACTCAAAAGTCACGTACGGTTGGTCAGGGTTCGGTGTTTAATTGTCTTTTTTTTCGTTATTTGAGTGAAAGAATAAAAAAATACGCGAAATGGATATCGAAATGCTACTGATATCGAAAATAAGATGGCACCGCAAGAATTAATGCGCATGTCTGTCCGTTTTTTCGCTCATTATCTTGACTATTGGACCTGTATAACGGTAATAATTAACGGTAAAAATAAAACCATCAGCAGCGGGAGGGATCATGGCAAAACTATTGTGGAAGCCTTCGCAGGAACGGATTGAAAACAGTAACATGTATCGGTTCATGAACGTCATCAACGACAAGTATCATCAAAATTTCAACGAATTCGCATCCCTTCATCAATGGTCGATCGAAAATATTGCCGATTTTTGGGAAACCATGTGGGAATTTGCCGACATCATTGCCTCGAATCCCCATGATCAGGTTATTGACGACGTTACCAAAATGCCGGGGGCGCGTTGGTTTGCCGGTGCGCGGCTCAATTATGCTCAAAATTTGTTGCGTTTCAGAGATGATAAGGTGGCCCTGATCTTTAAGGGCGAAGGGCAGCCGTCCACCAAGATGACCTATGCCGAACTTTACGATGAGGTCGCCCGTCTGGCCCAAAGTTTGAAAACGGCAGGGGTTCAAACCGGTGACCGGGTGGTGGGTTTTATGCCGAACATGCCGGCAACTATTGTTGCGATGCTGGCGGCAACGAGTTTAGGCGCAACATGGTCGTCCTGTTCGCCTGACTTCGGCATCAAAGGGGTGCTGGACCGATTCGGCCAGATTCAGCCAAAAATCTTGTTTACAGCCAACGGCTATTCATTTAAAGGCAAACATGTGGATTCTTTAGCCCGTGTTGCCGATATTTTAAAACAACTTCCTTCCATTGAAAAAGTGGTCGTGGTTCCTTACACCGATCAAACCCCGGATATCAGCCCGATTCCCAATGCCGTGCATTACAAAGATTTCCGATCTTCCGAATCCGGCCTTGATATAGAATTCGAACAGCTGGCCTTCGATCATCCCCTCTACGTCATGTATTCTTCCGGAACCACCGGTCTGCCCAAATGCATGGTTCAAAGTGCCGGCGGAATTCTCATTCATCATTTAAAGGAACTCATGCTGCATTCCGACCTAAAACGCGAAGATACCATTTTTTATTTTACCACCTGCGGCTGGATGATGTGGAACTGGCTGACAAGCTCTCTGGCCGTTGGGGCCACGCTGGTGCTTTTTGACGGCAATCCGTTTCACCCCCATCCCGGCGCATTATGGGAAATGGCCCAGGATGAAAATGTCACAATTTTCGGCACCAGCGCCGGATACATTGCCGCCCTAATGAATGCCGACGTAAAGCCCGGCAAGACCTACGATCTTAAAGCATTGCGGGCGGTTCTTTCCACCGGATCACCGCTTTCGATCGAAGGGTTTGAATATATCTACAATGAAGTCAAGTCCGATTTGCAGCTTGCTTCCATTTCCGGCGGTACGGACATCAACGGCTGTTTCGCACTCGGAAACCCCATGGGACCGGTTTATGCCGGCGAACTTCAGTGCCGCGGGCTGGCAATGGATGTGAAAGCATTTGATGAAACCGGCAAGGAAATAATTGATCAACAGGGTGAACTGGTCTGCTGCAAGCCGTTTCCGTCCATGCCGATTTATTTCTGGGATGATCCGGATGGCCGCAAATATAAGGACGCCTATTTTGACGTCTATCCGAATATCTGGCGGCACGGCGATTTTGTGATCGTGACCGAACGTGGCGGCGTGGTTATGCTCGGCCGATCTGACGCCACCTTGAACCCGGGTGGTGTCCGTATTGGTACGGCCGAGATTTACCGGCAACTGGAACAGTTGCCGGAAATCGATGACAGCGTTGTGATCGGACAAAACTGGAAGGATGACGTCCGTGTTATTCTTTTTGTCAAGTTGGCTGGCGGGTATGAACTGTCCGAGGACTTGAAGGCGAAAATCAAACAGACCATTCGCACCAATGCATCACCACGGCATGTGCCGGCCAAAATCCTCAGTACGCCTGAAATTCCTTACACGCTCAATATGAAGAAGGTGGAGCTGGCGGTTAAGAAAATCATAGAGGGCCAGGCCGTGCTTAACAGGGATGCGCTCGGCAATCCCGGCGCCTTGGATTATTATGCCAACTTGAAGGAGCTTCAGGAGGACTGATTGGGTTACGAGTTGCGCGTTTCGGGTTACGAGATACGGGTTGCGAGTTGCGTGTTTCGGGTTAAGGTTTTTCCGGGTTTTAATCTGGTAGCCTGTGGTTGGTGCAGCCAGGTTTATCGAAAAGGAAACTAAAGTGTTAAAAAATCTTAAATCTCAAGCACCAAATTTCAATTTTCAATTGCCGAAGCATTGGTCTGTTTTTTCTATGAGATCGGGATTGGTTTGGAATTTTGAGTTTTGGTCATTGGAATTTGTTTGATATTTGGTATTTGTATTTTGTAATTTAAATTTGTGAGCTTATTCCGTACTTATTGTTTACTTTACAACAGCAACTCAGGATTTAGTGCCTTAGCGCCTGAATAAATACGCCTAAAGCAAATTTTGACGGTTCAATTGAATGGAGAGATTATCAAGGATGGAGTCCTTTCAGATTATTCCCGTTGGCGTTGTCAAGAAAACGGACACTTCCGCCAGTATCGAAATATATGACGACTACAAAGATGGCCTGCTAGGTCTTGACGGCTTCTCACATATCGCAGTGTTTTTCTGGTTCGATCAAAACGACACGAACGAAAAACGCCGGGTGCTTCAGGTTCACCCGCGAAAAGACCCACGCAATCCCTTAACCGGTGTCTTCGCAACCCATTCTCCCCAAAGACCCAATCTAATTGGACTGACGGTATGCAAAATCCTGTCGATCCATGGCGGTTCTATTGAAATAGAAGATATTGATGCGTTTGACGGAACCCCGGTGATTGACCTTAAATGTTACATCCCGGGTTCGGTCGATGAGAAGGATGTTCGCCTGCCCGATTGGGTGTAAATAAGATTGATTGAAAATTAAATTTTTTTCAGATACCTGCCGATATACGTTTAGATTGTCCGCCAGGGAATCGATTTTCAATAATGAAAGGAGAAAGAATGGATATCGGTCAAGTTACCATGAACACTTCGATGGCAATGATCGTTCGACAATTAGAGGGAATGGCAGAAATGCAGATGGCTGTTATGAAGGAGATGGCAGACAGCCAGCAGCAGATAGTAGAATTGCTCCAATCCGCAGGCATCGGGCAGAATATCGACCTTAGGGCCTAAAGCGTATCACTCAATTTTTCTCTCGATTCTTATACCCCGCCTCAGCACAATTGCACCCACCTAAATACGAAGCCACTAACTCCCTTCATAAGCCACCGTCTCTGACGGTGAGAATTGAAAAGGTTCTACCGTGAGCGGGTGATCGTGGCTAATTGATCTAAAGTTGAACAAAGCCGCTGGTTTATGGATGGAGTTAATCAAAAGAATTTTAGCTTTTTTTTTCGATTCGCTCAGCTATGCAAGCGGCACAACTTCTTATCAAAACAGTCAGACAGATAAAAGCGTAATGAGAATAAACTTATCAAAAGTTTTGATGGCACAAGCTATCAGAAAAAACGTAACATGAAGCCAAAATTCTTTTCTTAAAATCAGGGACCACCAGCAGAGCAAGGCTCCGCAGCCCTTTCGAGGGGCCTTCCTCATACCCCCAGCTTGTGGTCGCTGATTTTTATTCGTATCGGTTCGTTCCGGCACATTTCAATATGTCGAGCATCCACACGATTCGTCGCACGGCAGGTTATTACAAAGACTAACATAGCACCTAATGCTAGAACTTGGTTTTCATTAACTATCTGCAGAATACAATATCCAAGCCATGAAAGTTTTGTTTGATGTATGATCCTGGGACTCTACCAGATTTCTCTGTCAAGACATTTTTATCCATTGAAATAAACTGGGATACATTCGCGACAGAATCCTTAGCCAATCCTGTCAACCTTTACTTAAGCACGACATTCCCTGGTGCTGTGGCCCGCTTTAGATTACTAGTTAGTTTCCATCCACAAATGGTCTTTTTGCCCAATCTCAGCGTCAATC
>JASFFJ010000670.1:0-4348 GCA_050124355.1 Desulfobacterales bacterium
TTAAAGCATTGGGTGCCGCCATCGGCACCGGACGTTTGAGCTTCGGTTCACCAGCCCGGCTGAAGCAATATCTGGGTGTGGATCCGGGATCCGTTAGCATTTTAGCGCTTATCCGGGATGCGGGGCATGGGGTGGAAGTTGTTTTTGATAAGATTCTTGGAATGGAGAAGGCTCTCCAGTTTCACCCTCTCATCAACACCAGTACCCTGGTCATATCGAGAGACAACCTGCGGCGGTTTTTAGATGCAACCGGATATGAGATCCGCAGCCTGGATGTGCCTGCGCAGAATGGATAGGCCCTCACCGGGTTTTGTCTGACAACATGTTGAAAGAGACCTAAGGTTTCAAGTTTCAGCATTAAAAAAAATTTGTTATTTCCTGTTTATTGGGGTCTGACAATTACAATTCAGATTTTGGCCTTGTTGAGCTGGGCAGCCGAACTATTCGGAATATAGTTGGTTAGATACCGAAGCTTCTGATCCGATCCATACGGTTAGTGATTTCGGTGACACGAATTCCGTACTTTTCGTTTTGAACGACAACTTCTCCTCTTGCGATCAAGGTGCTGTTCACCAGGATATCCACTGGATCCCCCTCCAATTTAATGAGTTTGACGGCGGATCCGGGGGCAAGTTTCAGCAGCTTATGGATCTTAATCCTGGCGCGGCCCAATTCGACTTTTAATTTGAGAGGGATATCAAGCAGTAAATCAAGATCGAGATCTTCAGGGGTTTTTGAAGCCTGGGTTTCTGCCGGGTTTGATGCCGTTGTTGCGGCGTCTTGCGCTTTTTCTTGCTGGGAATCTGCCGGCATATCTGCCTGGGTGGTTTCATCGTCGTAAGTGGGACTCTCTTTTCCCTGTCGCGTGTCCGTCTGGACAAGCTCTGATGGTTTAACGCCCAATTCCACAACGACGACGTCGTTTTTGCCGCAGCGGAAAGCAAGCTGCTCAAAATTTTCCATATTGTGGGCTTCAATCTTAAAATCGGATCCGGTTGTAAAAGAGGGCGTGGAAAGGGCGCACAGTATGCCGGCATCGGTAAATACAGATTTTAAATTCCCACCAACGATGTTTCCCATTTCTCCGAGCATGTCTCTGATTGTTTCATCATTCTCAGCCTCCTCGACTTCCCGCCCGAGCATTTTGGCTGCCATTTCCCTCGAAAAGCTATCGCCGGCATGAATACGGATTATCCCGTTTGCATCTCCTGCAATACTGACAGAGCTTACGGTGCGCATACCCTCCAGGGATTGCTCACTGACTGCATCGTCAGGTTCCAGTTTCAATGACAGCATGGTATCAAAGACATCGATGACCGCCTCGGAGACCCGGGTATTCAGGTCCAGCGCATCGATTTTTACAGCATCCGCATTATTAGGCTGGATGTGCATTTCAGTTTGGCCGAGTTCGTCTCCAGCACTGGCGACTTGCTCGGGTTTTAGGCCAACTTCGACGAAAATATAATTTTCCTGATAGGTGAAAATAAAACTTTCAAACCGCTCCACTTGCAGTGATTTGATGGTGAAGTCGGTCCCATACGTAATGGAGGGCGTTGAAATCACACATTGGTGGCCGTCGTCATTTAAGGCAGATTTCAGGCTACTGGCGACAGCTTGGCTAATCTCAGCGATCACCTCCCTAATTTTTCCTTCACCCTCAATTTCTTCGGCTTCGCTGTCGAGCAGAGCGGCCATCATCAGGTCTGACATTTCGGATGGTACCTGAATCGTTATATAGCCGACAACGTTGCCGACAAAGTTTACGGTCGCCGCCATGCGCTCTGTACCGGTGGTATCCGGCGGTTCAGAATCGAAAAACTCCAACTCCAGCGATACCATCGTGTCGAACACATTGACGATGGCATCGATGATGTGGGTTCGGATATCTAAATTGTTTATGTCATTCATAATTGAAATTGTTGGGAATGCAAAATTTATTCCATAAAATTTGCGTCTTTTTTGTTTAAAAATATGATGGGGGCGAAGGCATAGTTTTTAATATATTTTAAGATAGTTATGTTTTTTTTTGCGGATCAATTCAGCGGGAGGTCATCATTCGGATTTAGCCGGCAGATTTTCTAAAATAGATCGCGTTTAAGCTGGGGGCGTTGGCGATATGACGGTTTTGCTGGGAATCACCTCGTCGCCTAACAGCAGCTAGTGCATGTCTTGGCGACGGGCGCGGTTGGGTATGCAATTCGCCGTTAATAATTTCTCCTATAATATTTTCTGGGAGATTTAAAAGATCCTGGTAAACAACTGATTGTTTGACAGCTTGTGACATATCAGCCTCTATATTGCTAATATTTTATTGTATTAAAACATCAAATTCAATATTTTTTTTGGACCGTGTTTGGAATCTGTTAAATCAATACCTCATCAATTCAATGACATCGGAACAAGGTGGACAAGGGCCTTATGTTCAGGAGATGACGCGATTGTTTGCTTTATAGCCATGCCTAGCATCCTTTTGATGAACCCCTCAATATGCAGACAGTCAATCAGGTGCTTGTGGCGCCAGTCCGAAGGGGTGTATTGAATCCATGCCCCTTCAAGGATCCTGCTGCGGAGTTTGTACCGATGTCTGATCGCGATGGCGCGGATCTCCTCGGCCGGCACATCCGATGGGAGTGCCTCGGGCAGGTCGGACAAATGCAGGCAAAAGGCATTTGCCCCGATCGCCTTTTTCCCGCTGCGTTCCCTGAGAAGGATCTCAAGCAGGGTGCCCCAGAGGCTTCCCAAAAAATGAAAAAGGGCAAACGAGCCATCCTTTAATTGGAGGACCGGGGCTGCATCGGGCTCAAAGCCGATGAATCGAGCGAAGTCTCTCGCTAGGTTTGCATGGATGACCGGACCGCGGACCGACGTGACTTTAAAATCGGCGCTTGCCGTAGTGTCGGTAACCAGAACGCGAGAGCTGCTCAGTGTCTTGGATACTTTAAGCTTTCGTCCACCGAGCAATAAACGGCCGTCGCCAGTTGCCATCCGGGGCAGTGTGCCCAGCAGCCGGCGGGTATCCTGTTCTATCACTTCAATCTCGTTGCTGCGACTTTCGAAATTGGAGTGTATGTGTCCGGCCTCGAAGGCCTCCTCCAGCTTTTCGCCCATACGGTACCTGCCGCCTGCTGCAACCAACCATTCCTCATCGGTCAGGTGATCCAGAAGCTCGGGCAGCCTGGCGGTCCATCCGATCGGCCTGAGCCAGCTCGGCATGCGGGATGCCAGAGTTTTGGCAGTGATCCACTTATTGGGCGTCTGCATAAGCAGGCTAATGCACTGCTGTACCAGCACCGATGGACAAAAATGATAGGAACCGCCCAGTAGGCGGCCTTTTTTGGCAGACTCGAGTAAATGTTCGTAGCGTAGGGTTTGACCTATGTCGGAAGACAAACAACAAATCCGGGTCACATGGGCGCGCCTGCTTCCCCGACCCATCCTCTGGAGCAAGGATGCCACGTCCGGCGGCGGGCCGGCAAGGACGATCAGGTCGATATCACCGATATCGATTCCTACCTCTAAGGTTGTGGTGGCAAAGCATAGACCTGATGTTCCAGTGAGCATCCTGCGCTCTACGGCCTCCCGCCGGGCCCGCGATAGACTTCCGTGATGCAGAAACACGGAATCCCCAAAGGGTGGCTGTCCCTTGAACACCGTAAAAAACCGTTCTGCATCAGCACGGCGTTTCACAAAGACGAGTACCTTTCGTACGCCTGTGCCGGTCGTGGTCTTTCTTCGCAGGGCCTCGGCCAAGGCGCCGGCGCTGTTATGGACGAAGTCCGCTTCAATCGGCCGGTCTCCGGTGACCTGTATCCGCCGAATGGATGACCCTAAATATCGGTTGGTCAGCCCGGCGGGGTCATCTACCGTTGCCGAGGAGGCGATGACCTGTAAGGCAGGTGCGATGCGGTGCAGGCGTGAGACAAGACAGGCGAGCTGGTCACCGCGGGGTGTCGCGTCCAGCATGTGCACCTCATCAAGTACCAAAAAGCGTGCCCGCAAGAATATGGCAGGCGAGCGCGCAAGCAAGGAATCGAGCGACTCCGGTGTCGTAACGACGATATGCGGCGGCCTGGGGCCTGAGATTTCACGGTGTTCACCGGTGCGGCGGCCAACGCTAAGGCCCATGGCGGAGAGCGGTGGCGCCAGACGTCTGGTGAGGTCATTGACCAGTGCTCGTGTTGGGGATACGATCCAGCCCAAGAGGTTTCTAGGCTCAGGGTCGGCCAGGATCATCTCGGCAATGGGAGCGGCAAATGCCTCGGTCTTTCCGCTCGCTGTGGGGGCATTGAGCAACGTCGGGTGACCGTCCATGATCGCCGGGATTCCTTTCAGTTGTATCCGGGTTGGT
>JASFFJ010000671.1:0-4343 GCA_050124355.1 Desulfobacterales bacterium
AAGCAGCACTTCATGGTGCAGCGGCTGAGCAAAGAGCAAATCTCGTTTGGGTCGTATCCGCTGGAAGCTTTCCCATTTCCCGTGCATCAGGATGACATCACCGGGCTCCAGGATGCGTGGACCGATTTTCCTGTAGTGAATCTGCCCCTGGTGTACGATGGCCAATGGCGCCATCAAGTGGTTGTGCCGAAAGCGGACTTGTATGAGGGTCTTACCTACAAAGCTTGAATGGGGCGAGACAATGGCCTCCACAACGCCTGAAAAGTCTGAGGAAAGGTCCTCAGCAAATACCTCCAGGTTGGGCTTAATCTTGAACCCGAAAGCATTGGCAGCTTCTTCCACATGTTCCTGCGAAGCGTATACGGCAAAAACCGCCCCTTGGGTGATGCGTAAATCCCGATCCGGTGGCAAGATTTTATGCACGCCGCCATCGAGTGACAGGGCAACCGTATGGACATTGTAGGCATCACAAAGATCCAGTACTTTGGGTTCGACTTGTTCTCCAACCGTATTCACTAATTCGAAAAGTTCGACCAGTTCCGGGTAATAAATCAGTGGACTTACCTCACCCCGCTGCTGTTGGTCTTTGCTATCGGTACGCCTTGGCAGCACGAACCTGCCCAAAACGATGAAATAGAGAACTCCGGTCAATACGATAGCAATGCCAACCGGCGTGACACTGAACAGGCTGAAAGGCTCGATGTCGAAGGGTCGTAAAAGGTCGTTGAGCATGATAAGCGGGCTGGAGCCGACCAGGGTGACAGTACCACCCATAATGGCTGAAAATCCCACCGGCATGAGCAGCTGCGATATAGGCGTGCCGGTTTTTCTGCTCATTCGCTGAATGGCTGGCAGAAAAAGAGCCGCAGCACCGATATTCTGCATAAAACTGGAGATTACGGCAACTGACCCCGACAGCAGCAGAATCATACGGCGACGGCTGGAACCGGCAATATGCAGCAGCGGCCTGACACCGCGATTAATGACGCCTGTATGGTCCAGACCCCTTCCCATGATAATTACAGCGATGATTGAAATGACGGCTGTGCTGGACAGTCCCAGAAAAGTTTCACGACCTTCCACAAGACCCATTAGGGGCAGGGCAACCATAACCAGAATGGCTACAAGATCCACGCGCAACCACTCGGTGATAAACAGTATGATGGTGACCCCGACAACCCCCAATACCAGGGCAATCTGCAATGTGAATTCAGGGGATTCCATAATGAATATTTACTTTCACGGCGTGTTCACGAACACCGTTGTTGCCATAGCCTTGAGCATTCCATTTGGCAGTCTCGGGTTGCCGGCAGCCATTGGTATCTGTGGCACGCGCCATTATGGTATATTCACCTGCGGTTTTAACTACCCATAGGAACTCCCAGTGACGCCAGGCGTATGGCTGTTCCAGTCCGATCAATGCTGCGGCTTCCCAGGTTTCCCCATTGTCGACGGACACCTCAACTTTTTCTATTCCGGCTTCTCCAGCATAGGCTGCTCCTCTGACCGGCACGATACCGAGTGAAAGTGTTTGGTCCTTTGTGGGCTCGACAATGATTGATTTGACATCGATGCCCGTGACGACCTCTCCGGACTTCGGATCTTCTCCTTTTTGGAATACGCGATAAACCTTGTCCATAAAAAAGCCCTCAAAGGGCTTATCCAGAACACTGATATTTTTGAGCCACTTCACGCAGTTGGCACCGGTCCAGCCTAGCGCCAGAGCCCGAAGAGGATAACCGTGTTTAAGCGGTAACGGCTCCCCATTCATTTCATAGGCCAGCAGCGTTGAAGACAGCGCCTTTTCAATCGGGATACTACGGATAAATTTGATACCTGCCGATCCCATTGATATGTCAAATCCTTCGAAGCTTACGTGACGAGCATTATCTTGAAGACCTGCTTTCTCTAGCAAATCTTTCAGCCAGATTCCGCCCCAGATGGCATTACCCACGCCGCCAATGGTCCAGGGATTTCCTCGGGCTTTATCCTTAAGTAGCGAACGGCTGTTGCCAGAACACTCCAGGGTATCGGCCACCTCAACTTTGGGTTGGCGTAGAATGTCCTCAAAGGTCAAAGAAAGTTCTTTGTCTACCAATCCATCGATAAGAAGCAACCATTTCGAAAGGTTGACAGGTTCGTCCGGAAATTTACCCTGATTGCGTTTGAAAAAGACTTCATTGTCCGTTATCCACGAACGCAAAGATTCGGTGGGGGTTTCGGCATTAAGGGGCTTTTTTGTCATTACACGCATTTTTTCCTTCATTTTGATTCCCTTCGAAAAAATCCTCTAAAATGAAATTAATAATATGCCTTGCGTCCTTTGCCTCTTTTCTTAACCCTTTTTTCAATCCCAGGATTTTATTTTAAAAGGGCAGTCTTGCATTTAGAACCAGTACATGGATACTGAAATGATCGTCTGTAAATTTTCCTTAGTGAATGATGATTTCTTTTCCTTTGCTCAGTTGGTCGAGATTCCCCTGCAGATCATCGAGTGGGATGTTGACCGCCCACTCAATTTTACCTTCGGAGCTTTCATCAGTGGTTCGCACATCGAGAATGATTTTGTCTTCTGGTTCGCTGTTGACGATGTTCATAAATTCGTCTCCGATTATCTCACCTGGTCCGGGTTTTGGAAGATAAACGATTTTCGTGCGAATTTTTTCACGTTGCACCAGACCACCCCTTTTGACCCAGTCGGCATAGCCGCCTTCGAGCACGAACATTTTATGATCGACCCATAGCGACAGTTCTTCTACAACAGGGGTGATTTTAAGCAGATCGGTTTGATCACTGTATAAAATGAGCGGTACTTTCTTGTCCAGTGGAAAAGCATCCTTTTCCTGCACCAGTCGATTCAGTGCAATGGCGACATTAATTTTGAACAGCGTTGGGTTAGGTTAATGATTTTCGCCATGAAAAAAGCCGGTTATCGAATATCGGCAACCGGCTTGATCCATGAAAATGGCGGAGAGACAGGGATTCGAACCCTGGATGGAAGTTTCCCCCCATACTCGCTTAGCAGGCGAGCGCCTTCAGCCAGCTCGGCCATCTCTCCTGAAAACCGTTGATAAGGCTCCCTTTTTGCCCTATTTCTTTGTCAGGCCTCAAATTTTAATCCTCAAAATACGCCCTTGTATTCCTCCGGTTAAAATTCTTGCCTTCCTTGAAATTGAACAAAAAATGAAACCTTCTCAACGGTTTTCACTCAAAGGAATATAATTGCTTCGCAGTATTATTGGCGGAGGGAGTAGGATTCGAACCCACGGAGGTGTTACCCTCAACGGTTTTCAAGACCGCCGCTTTCGACCACTCAGCCATCCCTCCAAGTTAAAATATGTTCCGTTTTGCACACGATTTTTTCTAAAACTACTTATACTAACCTTTGGTCTGCGGAACTTAAAAAAAACAGTATAACCCATATTCCTACCATTTCATTGTAATTTGATCAATAATTTTGTTCGTTTAAGGTACACGACACTGTTAATCATAATCATAGTAAACGGGTTTTCCAACAGCTCTTGCAAAGGAAATTTGTCCCGGATGGTTTAAGTTTAAAATTTTGTGATTGACGGTTGACATGAATGTTTTTTTATGGTTTCAAAAATCCAAAACTTCATTGGAGCAAGAGGGATAATCGCTATGAAACAAAAATATCTAATTATCAATGACAAGGACAACAAGCAGATAAAAATTCAGGAGTACGCCGAGCTGAACAAGGAAATGTTGTCGCTGCTTTGTGAAGAAGCTTATGACTATAAAACCATAAAGCCTGCTATTTCCTCTGGTACCGATACCTTGATTTCTGCTTTGAGAACCAATAATTTGTATCCGCCTGGCATATATGCCGAAAAAATTGCATCCGCTGTTGTTGAATTGCTTAAATCCAAAGATCAGGAATTGCTGGAGTTATATTTTGATGACATCAATTTATTGTCGAAAAGCCGGGGATCGGTTGTCGTTGCCGAACAGGCTGAAGATGATTCGGCAGACCTGGATGAAATCCTGGATGACAATCTCGATGCACCCTTCGAAGATAAAGACAATCTCCAAAAAATAGATTCCCCCATCAAAGTCGCCGGTGATGATTTTGGTGACACCGATGACAGCCCTTAATACGTCCGGGGGAGTCGACAAATGTTTGAAAATATGTGAGATAATTAAGACTGGATTCCTTGCTCCGATCATCATATAGGGTAAACGTGGCCTTTCTGTGGCCGCCCATCTTTCCTTTGTTCCGGTACTCGAACATTCAAGTCGGGGCCAAACACCTTAATTTAGGTTGACACATGCTTTAATCTCACCTATATACTGAACCATGTTTTGTTTTTAAAGTACGCTAT
>JASFFJ010000672.1:0-4312 GCA_050124355.1 Desulfobacterales bacterium
ATTGTGGTTATCGCTCTCCCACCGGGGCGTAGGTCTTATGCCCTATGGGCCGGAGGCCGAGGCGTAGACGCAAAATTCCCTACGAGCCGGAGGCTTTGCTCTGCTTTTAATTTACTTAATCAACCACTCAACTAGTAAACTATTCAACCAGGTCTGGATTTGCAAAAAAATTTAGATTTCTTTCACCATTTAGTCAGAAAGAGTATTGCTAAGGGGTTTTGGAGGGCAAGATGCTCAGGGGTAGAACCTATGAGGAGGTGTGCCGCAACTTCAAATGGGAGATCCCAAAATATTACAACATTGGGGTCGATGTCTGTGATAAGTGGGCCAACGACAAGCATCGGGTGGCACTGATCTGTGCAAACCCCCACGGCCAGGATCAGAAGTATACCTTCAGAGAACTAAAAAATTTTTCCAACCGTTTGGCCAATGCCTTAAAAGCGCACGGTATTAGACGTGGGGATAGAGTTGGAATTTTGCTATCGCAGCGTCCTGAAACACTCATCTCTCATATCTCGGTCTATAAACTGGCTGCCATCGCTGTGCAGCTGCTGACCCTTTTTGGCCCGGATGCAATCGAATACAGACTTCAGGACAGCGCAGCCAAAGCATTGATAACCGACAAGGAGAATTTATCCAAGATCTGGGAGATTAAAGAACATCTCCCCGCTCTAAAACTGATGATTGCCATTGATGCCGTCAAAGAAGAAGGCGTCATGGATTTTTGGCCATCTGTCAAAAAAGGAAGCCCCGATTTTACACCGGTAAAGACCAAACCTGACGATCCTGCTTTTATCATTTATACTTCCGGCACCACCGGTCAACCCAAGGGAACGCTTCACGGGCACCGACTTTTGCTCGGTATCCTGCCGGGATTTGAATTCTACCACAATTTGTTTCCGCAACCAGGCGATCTCATGTGGACCCCCCTTGACTGGGCCTATATCGGCGGATCTTATGATGCCTTATTTCCGACCTTACATCACGGTTTGCCCATGCTGGCCTATAGACCCCGGAAATTTGATGCTGAAGAAGCCTTTTTCATGATGGCCAAACATGGGGTCAGAAATCTTATGGCCGTTCCGACGGTGCTGCGGATGATGATGCATGCCGTCAAACACCCCCGCGACCGCTACCATATCCGGTTGAGATCGATCACCGCCGGTGGCGAGACGCTGGGAGAAGAACTTTGTGACTGGACCAGAGAGCATCTCGGGGTAGAGATCAACGAGCAATACGGGCAAACGGAGTGTGATTTGGTGGTTGGTTTTTGTTCGGAAATTATGACCATTGTACCGGGAGCGATCGGCAAAACCGTTCCCGGGCATGTTGTTGAGATAATCGATGAGAACGGAAACATTGCAAGGCATGATGAGATCGGCGAGATTGCGGTAAAGGGTCCTGATCCTGTGATGTTTATAGAATATTGGAAAAATCCGCCGGCAACCCGTGAAAAATACATTGGCGCGTGGCTGCGCACCGGCGATTACGGCCGAAAAGACAAAAACGGAAATCTTTGGTTTAGCGGCAGGCAAGACGACCTGATCGAAAGCGGCGGCTTCAGGATCGGACCGGGAGAAGTGGAAGACTGTTTGATGAATCATGCGGCCGTTGCCCTGGTAGGGGTGATCGGTGTTCCCGACCCGATCAGAGGAGAAATCGTAAAAGCGTTTATTCTACCGAAAGAGGGAGTCATGCCCGATAACACGCTTGAAGAGAGCATCAGAGATCATGTAAAAACAAGACTTGAGGCCCATGCCTATCCCCGGGAAGTTGTGTTTCTCGAAAAGATGCCACAGACCAACACGGGAAAGATTTTAAAGAATGAGCTGCACAGGATGCATGAAAAGGGGTTATTGGGTTCAGGGTTTAAAGGTTCATAGGTTCAGAAATTTGTTGGTGTCAGGTGTCAGCGCTGCCGCTGGCCTGAATAGCGGCCGGCCAAATCGAAAAAGAAACTGGATATAATTTCATAAGAAATATTTTCTTAAGTCAGGTAGCGCCTGCGGCGCAACCTGACCTACTATATTTCTGATATATGGTGTCCGACGATGGCCTACGGCAGTGATGAACACCGGCAGCCCATTTATTTTATCGCGCCGAATGTTGGTCACCGATTGTCTGCGTGCGACATTCTCATCATTGCGTAGGTCAGGGTGCGAGCGAAGCGAGTTCCCTGACAAATCTTAACTATTTGGAGGATTAAATGAGTACAGAAGCCGTGCTATACAGCAAAAATCAAAATGTGGGGATTATTACCCTGAACAGGCCCGAGCGGCTGAATGCCATCAATAAAGATCTTCTCAAGGGCCTGATCGAAAATCTTGAAGCGGCAAGGCAGGACAATGACATTGTCTCGGTCATCCTAACCGGTGCAGGGAGGGCTTTTTGTGCCGGGGAAGATCTGAAGGAGACGTCCGCCGGAAAAAGTTTTGACGATTGGATTGAAGAAACGGCAGGGCTTCAGGAAGTACAGCGTGTGATCCTGGCCCTGGGGAAACCAATGATTGCAGCAGTGCCGGGATATGCACTGGGCGGCGGTTGCGAGTTTGCAATGAGCTGTGACATCAGAATCGCTGCGGAAGAAGCCAAGTTTGGTTTCCCGGAGACCGATGTGGGCCTCACCATCACCACCGCGGGCACGAAGTTGCTGGCCCAAATCGTCGGACTGGGCAAGGCCAAAGAATTGGTCTTCACCGGCGACTTTGTCGATGCCCATGAGGCCATGGCAATTGGTTTGGCAAACAAGGTCGTGACGGCTGAAAGTCTATTGGATGAATCAATGGCCATGGCCCGCAGAATCGGCGAAAAATCTCCTCTGGCTCTTAAACTCTCCCGGATCGCCATCGACCAGGGGCTGCACTCGAGCTTTGAGCAAACACTGGAATTGGAGGCTGGCCATCTTTTGATTTGTGCCGGCGCACAAAACCAGCAGAAGTTCGTGCAGAGAAAACTGGAGAAGATGAAGGGAAAGTGTTAAAAAAAGCCTTGTATGTATGACCCAAAAGGGTAAAATTGAGACCCAATTTTTACTTTACAGGTTAATTTTGCGATATATCAATGGGGAAATAAATGACAGCACAGCCGAAATTTTATTTGTTTGATGCCGGTGTTTACTATCATTTGCGTCCCAGAGGGCCGCTTGACAGCCCCGATGAGATTGGGGGGATGGCCCTGTAAGGTTTGGTTTTACAGCATCTTAAAGCCTGGTGCGATTACTCGGACGTTCAGGCGAATTGCTATTTTTGGCGCTCCCGCGGGGGGGCGAGGTTGATTTTATCGTGTATGGAGAGCATCTCTTCCATGCTGTGGAAGTTAAGGGCACAAAACAAATTCACCCGAAAAGCCTAACATCACTTAAAACGTTCCTGAGCGACTATCCGGAAGCCAGTGCGATGTTATTATATCGAGGAACCGAGAAACTGGTGGTTGATGGAATTCCCTGTTGACCGGTCGATGATTTTCTCCTTCAACTTAGACCGAACCACTGGCCGCAGATATGATTCACATGAGCACCGCCGCTGGCCCAAAAAAGGCCCATCTGATCGAAATAGAAACTATGAATATTCGATATGCTAAGGATCGTTGTTTGACCTCGTGGAATCTTATACGAAGCCATACTCGCAGAATGTAGTTTCACACGACAGTTCCCGCTTAAAAGGCCTTAAGCGGGACATCCTAAAGGCATTCCACATTCGGCGTTTTTCCCTTGACTTTCAACGTCAAACCCGTCAGCGAGCATCTGAATGGATAGCTTTGCCAGAAATTATCGGTTTGAGCGGCTTTGAGCATATTACGCCATCCAAAACAGCCCCGGCATTGCTGCTGTGATTTCAAGCAAGGAGGTCGCTCTCCTTTAAGGATAACTTTAGTATGAATCTGGGTTTTGCGCATCAAATTGCTGATCAGGATGTTATTATCCGGATTTTTTGCTTCAAAAGTTGTGGCATCTTTGATTCGGAGTTGATCCTCCATCACGCCCAGTTCTTTTTTTACATAAGTCAGCAGCTTTTTGCGGGCCTCGGTTGCCGCTGCCCTGACGGCAAGGCCTCCACCGTAGGCCTGTCGACTGCCATGGGTACCGCAATCCAGCGGCGTTGTATCCGTATCGGTCTCGGAAACCGAAATCTTATCAAAATCTATGCCTAGTGTCTCAGAAGCAATTTGAGCCAAAACGGTTCCGTTGCCCTGGCCCTCATCGGCTGCCGCGGTGACCAGGTTGACACTACCATCGGCGTTAATCATCACCGTCGCCGCAGCCGGATCGGGCAAGGCTTTGCCCGCACCCGTCCCATGCATCATCGTCGAAAGT
>JASFFJ010000673.1:0-4306 GCA_050124355.1 Desulfobacterales bacterium
GAAAAAGATGCCTTTCAGGACCTATACAACACCATTGCCAATGACATGGCCGACTATAAAAAGAATCTGAGTCCAACTGAAATTAAAAAAATTCGCACCACGGCAAAATTAAAATTCGCCGGCGAATACGCACCGGAAGCATTCGGCGAGCACCTGGTAACAGATGAAAAGGGAGTGATTACCATCAATCGCTTGCCGGCCGACGACGATCCCATGATGGAACGTTTGCTCAAAATACGAGAACGCGAATACATGTACGTGGACACACTCAATGAACAATATGATCAATTCTACAACGAGATGTGGCCCTCCTATGAAAACTGGCGCGACCTTAGCATGACCGAACGCAAGGCCATGAAGGAGATAAAAAGAAGGGCCCTGACCAGGCAGCTAATCGGGGCCATGCTGGTAGCGGGTGCGATTGCAGCCGGTTCAATTGACTCAATCAATATGGGTGGACTTCAAACCGGGCTGATCCTCATCGGCGGCCAGGTAATCATTAGCGGATTCAATATTTCCCAAGAAGCTGAAATCCATGAAGCGGCCATCCAGGAACTCAGCGAATCTTTTAGCAGTGAAATGAAACCGGTTGTCATGGAGTTCGAAGGCAAGCAATATGAGCTCACCGGTTCGGCGGAGGAGCAATTCCAACAATGGCGGGAGTTGTTGCGGAAAATATATTATGCCGAGACAGGGTTTGCTCCGGACCCGGTGATAAATGACGAAGGACGAGTAACGAAGGACGAGTAACGAAGGACGAGTGACGAAGGACGAGTGACGAAGGACGAGTGACGAAGGACGAGTGACGAAGGACGAGTGACGAAGGACGAACTGTGGGATCGCTTATAACGAGGAACTCGGGTCTTCAATGCCTTCTTTCTTTGCCTTTAACCCTGAACGTTGAACCCTGAACCTTTAAACACTTATGAAGAATGAATCCACCCAACCCATCGCGGAGGCCATTACGCCACTGCTTACCCCCAAGAGGGATAGCGGGGCCGCCCGCGAAAATTCCAAACGCCGCAATCGAATTTTTATCTTGGCGCTGGTCGCCACTTTCACTTTTATGATCATCGGTGGTGGCTGGTTGCTGTATTTCCTTTCAAAAAATCCGTTTCAAGGCCAAGATGCGACAAATAAACCATCGCCCGCCGAAACCGTAGCGGTGGAAAAAACCATCGAGCCGGCTCCAGAACCGACTCCGCAATTGGACCCAGCCCGGCTCGAGAACGAAAAAATCAATGCCGAAACAAAACTAGCAGAATATCTGGAGATCAAAAGTGAGCTGGATCAAAAGGCCGCATTAGAATGGGATAAAACATCCTACCTGAAAATAACAGAACTTGGGCAACAGGCGGATGCTTACTTGATGGAAAAACAATACAAGCCGGCATCCGAACGATATGACCAGGCAAGAGGGCTTGCCGAGGAACTGACCGGTCGCGCCGATGCAGCGCTACAACGCCTGATCAAGGAAGGCAACCAGGCACTCGATGATGGCGACGGCAGCCTCGCCCGACGCAATTTTTCTGTGGCGTTGAAAATATCACCCGCCGATGACGGCGCGCAACAGGGCCTGAAACGCGCCGAAACCATTGAAAGCGTGATGCAGCTGATTGCGTCGGGGCGCCAACATGAGGCAGATAACGCCTGGTCTTTAGCCCGATACGACTACAACAGGGCCCTGGAACTCGATTCGGCTTCCCACAAAGCGCGCCAAGGATTGGACCGCGTAAACGGTCTGATAAAAGCGGAACAGTTTCAACAATTGCTGACTGACGGGCTGGCGGCGTTTCACCGCAATGAATACAAATTGGCCCGCACCCGGTTATTGAAAGCGAAATCCTTAAATCCTGATTCCCGCGAGATCTCCGATGCCCTTTTACAGGTAGACGAGGCCATCCGGCTGTCCGCAATTGACAAACTGCGCCGGACGGCACAGGCGGCTGAACAAACCGAAGATTGGCAACGTGCGCTGACATCCTACCTGGCGGCCCTTGACATTGATAAAAACCTGCAATTTGCCGTCCGGGGAAAAGAACGGGCTCTGGAACAGATTCAGATCAACCGACGGATTGATTTCTTTTTAACAAAGCCTCAGGTGTTGGCGTCGGACAGTCAACTTAAAAATGCGGTCCTTTTGCTTGCGGAGGCCAAAGAGATCACCCCCCGGGGATCAATGCTCGCCGCACGTGTTATAAAACTGGAAGAACTGGTTAATGTGGCCCAAACTCCGGTAAAAATTGCTATCGAGTCTGACAATCTCACCCGTGTCGCGGTTTATAGGGTTGGTAAATTAGGTCGGTTTTCAGTCCACGAACTTGATTTACGCCCGGGCACCTACACCATCGTCGGCACACGAGACGGATATCAGGATGTTCGGCAAAAGCTTGAAGTAAGACCCGGCGTGCAATCATTGCGCATCACTGTCAAATGCAGGGTTAAGATTTGAAGATCAAATCAGGGACCAAAAAGGACGCCCGCGCCGGTGAACCCATAGAAATCAAGCCGGTTTCATTTCGTCCCGGCCGACGGCCGCGGAAATCCCCTTCACCCCTCAAGTGGTTCATCGTTAGCACCCTCGGGGCCCTCCTCGTCTTGTTAAGCGCCGCAGCATGGTTTGTTTTCACAGCTCGGCAGGTGGTCATCCATATCGACCCCCAACCGGAAAAAATTTCGATCGAGGGCGGCCTGGCGGCACCAAAGATAGGTGCCTACTACCTGATGCGACCCGGTGAATATACCCTTGAGGCCACCAGGCAATGTTTTGAATTGCTCGCCAAACGGTTTGTGGTCAGCGGTGACAAAAGTCAGGAACTGACATTTTCAATGGCAAAACTGCCAGGACGTTTGTCCTTTCAAGCCCACCGCTCGGGCCAACCGTCCGTGTTGCTCGAAGAAGCCCGGGTATCTATTGACGGTCGAGAAATAAACACATCACGGCCTCAGGAGCTTAGAGTCAATCCGGGTCGCCACGTTGTGGAAATCCGCGCCGAAAGATATCAGAACCTGCGCGAGGAAATAGTAGTGCAGGGTTGCGACATCCATCAAAAGTTTGATTATGCCCTGGTTCCGGCATGGTCGGACATCACCATCGATTCCATTCCCGACAACGCAACCGTGCTGATCGACGGCAAAACCGTCGGCAGCACGCCCACAACCCTTGAACTGCTGGCCGGCAACCACAATATCGAACTGAAATTGGAGCGTTTCAAACCATGGCGCACCCGCCTGGCGGTCGAGGCCAATCGATCACAGGTGCTCGACACCGTTAGATTGCAGCCTGCGGACGGCACCTTGGCGCTACAAACAAATCCATCCGGCGCGAATATTATGCTTTCAAACACCTTCGCCGGCCAGACCCCGACAACACTAAATCTATCGGCGGACACTACTCACTTGATTCAATTTTCAAAAGCAGGATACGAAACGGAGACCCGGGAGGTCACCGTCGCCAGTGCCGCCTCAAAAACACTCACCATCAAATTAACGCCCAGGCTGGGCATCATCCATCTAGTGGTGGCACCGGCCGATGCCGAGCTTATCGTTAACGGAAAACCAAAGGGAAAAGTGCCGCGGCAGCTGCGGCTGCTTGCCGTCGAGCACCGTTTGGAAATAAAGAAAAAAGGCTATCAAACTTACCGCACCCGCATTACTCCTCGTCCGGGCTTTCCCCAGGAGATTGCCGTCACGCTAGTCAAGCAGGCATCCGCTGAAAAGACCAGGGCCGACACCATTACCGCCAAAAACGGCTATGCCCTCAAACTGATTCAGCCCCGGTCCTTTACCATGGGATCATCGCGACGGGAACAGGGTCGACGTTCCAATGAAACCTTGCGCCGTGTCAAACTGCAGCGACCGTTTTATATGGGGCTTCGCGAGGTCACCAACAAGGAATTCAGACAATTTTTAGCCGAACACAACTCCGGCGCACTCAATGGTCATAGCCTCAATCGAGACACATTGCCCGTAGTGGAGATAACCTGGGAGGAAGCAGCACTGTTTTGCAACTGGTTGAGCGTCAAGGAATCTCTACCCCCGGTATATGTGCATAAAGGGGGCAAGCTGATAGCAGAAAATCCCGTCGGTGTCGGATATCGTCTTCCCACGGAAGCCGAATGGGAGTACAGCGCTCGTTTCAGTAACAAAGGGTCGACCCTGAAGTATCCCTGGGGGGATAAGTTTCCGCCGGCCGGCAGGGCTGGAAATTTTGCGGATATTTCCGCTAAAGGGTTGCTGACCTATTATCTGCCATCCTATAATGACGGATACGCGGCCACCGCACCACCGAAAGAATTCGAAGCCA
>JASFFJ010000674.1:0-4300 GCA_050124355.1 Desulfobacterales bacterium
GCCGCCATCAGATTCGCTTCAGGTGGTAGTTTGTAGGCGGGATGTCCCCAATAGGCATTGGAAAAAGGTCCCAGTTGACCGCTGTCGACAAAGGTTTGAAGGCGTTGCTGAACATTTTTGAAATACGCGCTTCCTCCCTCGGAAGAATTGCTGACGTTGTCGGACAAGGCCGCGGTTTTTTTAGGATCGGCTTTAAGTGCGCTGACAATATCCACCCAATCCAGGGCATGCAAATGATAAAAATGGACAATGTGATCATGCTGAAACTGGGCGCCCATCAGAAGATTTCGAATAATTCTTGCGTTTTTGGGTATTTTCACGCCAACGGCGTTATCGACTGCCCTCACCGAGGACAGAGCATGGGTGTACGTTCAGACGCCACAGGATCGCTGAACAAAATGATGGGCATCCCGGGGATCGCGCCCCTGAAGGATCAACTCAATGCCCCGGAACATCTGGCCCGAACTCCAGGCATTAACCACCTTGCCACCGGCGATTTCGACCTCAATTCTGAGGTGGCCTTCGATTCTGGTGATCGGATCTATCGTAATTCTTTTGGCCATATTATCTCCTCTCTTTTCACGGTAAAAAGGATGTTGGTTGCATCAACATATTTGAAGTTAAAGTTCTTCGTAAAACGGCGTAAACTTGTCCCAGAAATCCGGTTCGCTGCAGCCGATACAGGGTGCCCCTGCTTCAATCGGCCAACTGGTGCCGTCGTTGAATTTGGCAATCGGGCAGTTGTTGTAGGTTTCCGGTCCCCGACACCCCAATTTGTAAAGGCAATATCCTGCCACTGCTTCCTCGGACCCGAATTCTTCGACAAATTCGTCATTTTCGAAATGTGAACGACGCGGGCACTGATCGTGAATGGTTTTGCCATAGGCAAATAAAGGCCGACCCAGGCCGTCCAGCTCCGGAAGTTTGCCCAGGAGAAGATAATTGACTACGGTCCCCACAAAATTGACCGGGTTCGGCGGACAGCCGGCGATATTGACGGTTTTGATACCCAGGGCATCCCCGACGCTTTTGTACCCCCCGGGGTTTGGCGCCGCAGCCGGTATATTGCCGAATGCTGAACAGGAACCGATACAAATCACCCCCGCTGCTTTGGCGCAGATTTCCTTGCCGATTTCCAGAAACGTTCGGCCTCCGATTTTTCCATAGCTTCCGTTAAACTTGGTCGCAATGGCACCTTCCACCACGCAGATGAATTTTCCGTCATATTTTTTTACAGCCGCCTGAAGTTGCTCCTCTGCCTGATGTCCGGCCGCCGCCATGATGGTTTCATGATACTCCACCGAAAGAATTTCAAGAACCAGGTCGTCTATATGAGGATACTCGCTTCTCAAGAATGACTCCGAGCACCCCGTACATTCACCAAAATGGAGCCAGATGACCGGTGGTCGCTGGGCTGATGCGGCAAATACCTCCGCCACTTTTGGGACAAATGATGACGACAGCCCGATGGTAGCAGTGAGGTATGTACAATACTTCATAAATTCACGTCTGGAGACCCCTTTGCTTTCCAGCTTTTCATAAAAAGCCTTTTCTTTTTCCATTTACACCTCCTCGGTATGAATTAAAGTTTGCACGAATTTATCATTTTATGCTAAAGTAATTATTAATTAAACAATACCGGTTTGATATGGTTTATAGGCATAGTTTCCCGCTCTATACCACTTTGTGACTGATGGAAATCCAGTTTTAAGAATTTATACAATAAGTATATAGCTGAAATCATTATAATATTATTGATATATTAAATATTATTTAATAATTTATAAATTAAGACTGCTTGATTATGTTAAAATATCTAATTAGTCAAGCCTAAATTTCATGTCGAAAATTAGAACCATGTGCCAAACTCAATATCGAGCTAATCATCATCTTCGATTTTCAGCGAGGAATCAATTTTTTTTACCCTATCTTTTTCAGGAAAGTCATCATCATCATAATCGTCTTCCAGCATGTCATCGAGATCAGCTGAATCGTCTTCGAGTTGTCCGCTCGTTCCGGATGACTTGCGCTTTTTAATCAACAAATTGATATCATCGAAAAATAGCTCCACCGGTTCTTCTGCTTTCGATTTATGCAGCTGATACAATGCAGCCGCAATTTTCTCCGCATAGATTCCCGGAGGATAAAAATTGTTGGTTCGCAGAGTGGAGATCAGTGCCTCTTTTCCTTCTGCAACAGCGGATTTAATGGTTGCGTAATCATAGGCTTCCTCACAGAGCAGCGACAACATCTCTTTATTCAGCTCAGCAAATTCCTGAATTTTGAACTGTTTATTTTTCTTGTCATTTATAATTAGATATTTCTGCTTCATGAATGCTTTCCTCCTACCAAGGTTGAGCGGTTCAGGGTTTAAAGTTCTGGGTTGAAAAACTCCCACCCTGCTCCTGTCTAAGGGGTTCAGCCTTTATGTGTTAAGTACGCCTTTTCACCCAATGGGTGAGATCGGGTATTTCGGATCTCGATCGATATAATAATTAGTTTCAAACAGTTTTAACCTTTGAACTCCTGGCCCAGACCTGGCAAGTATGGATATGGTGGTGAAAAGCCAAATCTGTAAAATATGAAAATAGTTGCACAGCCGCATCGCCGCAGCAGGGCGGGCTTGAACTTTGAACCTGGAACCGATCCGTTTCGCTCCTATAATTATTTGGCCTCCCCTCTCTCCGAGCTGTAGGCTCTACGAGCCGGAGGCGGGGCTGGAAACGGGCTCGTAGAGCATGCAGCGCCTACGCCCCGGAGAGAATTAATATCCTTTTTGCGATCGTTATATCGAAAAGCTTTATAAAATAATGGCAAATCGTGCTGACTTGGCACCTTTTGAAATCATATAAAAACAAACATGTCAATCGTCAATCCATAATTTAAATCTCTCCTGGGTTTAATTCCCCGCAGCTTGCTGCGGTAAAAGTGAGTTAAATCCTAAAAGCATGATACTCCGCGGCTTGCCGCGGAGAGATTTCATTTTAAGCCGCCAAACGGAATCAAATATTCCAAGAATTAAGTTCTAACGGACTACCTGGCGCACCGAAAACCGGTATAATCTGACGTTGGTTGCTGAGCAGATATAGGTTTTCAAAGATTCACAAAATTATTGACCTCCAATCGATGAAGTGTTAAATAATTAGTTTACGTCAAGGAGGGATGGCTGAGTGGTCGAAAGCGGCGGTCTTGAAAACCGTTGAGGGTCACACCTCCGTGGGTTCGAATCCTACTCCCTCCGCCAACTATGGTTGATTGGTTTAATCCGTTGATAGGCAAGATGATAGAAAGTCTTATTTCAGGGCTCCGACCCAAGTCAGGAAATCATTACGGGAGGTCTTGATTCCAGAAGAACTTACAAAATATATAGCAAACATAAATGTAACTTCAAGATGCAGCAGCGTCGATAAAAAATAATAAATAAAATTCAGAACCTATCGTCCAAATTGAATATTATTGACGCGATCATGGACGTTTCCGTTGCATCGGATTCTACGTCGCGGCAGCAGTTCTGAATTTTACCATTCAACCCACCATGGAGAGATGGCCGAGCTGGCTGAAGGCGCTCGCCTGCTAAGCGAGTATGGGGGGAAACTTCCATCCAGGGTTCGAATCCCTGTCTCTCCGCCACAGTAAAGGGATCAGGCCAATTTGAATTTTCTCAGATTGGCCTTTTTTCTTGTCTAATCCAATATTTCCCCAAGCTTGTCGATGGTGTCCTGGGGTGTTTCACCGAATAAATCTGCTCCGATTCTCTTTTTCCAATGGTCGGTTGCCACCGCTCCGCCCACCATGGTCTTGACCTTGTCACGCAGGCCGGCTTCTTTCAGGGCGGCTTCCAGTTTTTTCTGGCCGACCTGGGTGGTCGTCATCATGGCCGAGGAGCCCACCACATCGGCATTGAGTTCCTGGGCCTTTTTCACAAATTCTTCAATCGGGACATCCCGTCCCAGATCATGAACCTCATAGCCATGCACCCGCAACATGGTCACGATGATGCCCTTGCCGATATCATGAATATCGCCTTCAATGGTGCCGATCACGATCACGGCCCGTTTCTCCTGCTGCTTGTCCTGAGGCAAGGCGGCTTCCAGGATCTCAACAGCGCCCGTCATGGCTTCGGAGGCGATCAGCAGCCCCGGCAAAAACACCTCCCCTCGATCAAAGAGGTCGCCCATCTTGCGGATACCCGCAGCAAAACCATCATTGATCATTTCGAGCGGGTCCATGCCGTCGTCTAAGGCTTTTTGAGCGATTTCTTTGGCTGCGTCATTGTCCGTATCCAAAATTGATTGAGCGG
>JASFFJ010000675.1:0-4297 GCA_050124355.1 Desulfobacterales bacterium
CCATCCAAATATTAGAGAGTCTGCTAGCTGCATCACCTGAGCATGCCCAGGCTCATAATGATCTTGGTGTTTTATTATATAGAGCCGGGGATAAGAATCTTACCTTTGATCACTATGAGAAGGCCGTACAACTTGACCCAAACAATACAACCTTTCAAAAGAATCTAGCCGATTTTTACTGCATCGAACAAGAACAATTTGATAAAGCAATGCGGATTTATGTCCAAATTCTAGAAAATCATGCCGAGGATGTGGAGACTTTGATGGCTGTGGGATACATCTGCGAAAACTTGAACAAAAATGATGATGCCAAGGATTTTTATCATCGGGTCATGGAAATCGAGCCCTGGAATTTAGAGGCCAGACAAAAACTGGAAGCTTTAAATACCACGAGAATGGTAATGTGAGAATTATGATTTCATTGTGTATGATCACCCGAAATGAAGAGCAATTTCTGCAACGTTGTCTGGACAGTGTACAAGGGATTGTGGACGAAATTGTTGTGGTTGATACCGGCTCGGTTGATCGGACCATCGGTATTGCTAGATCATTTTGTGCTAGAATCTATCATTTCGAGTGGACCGAAGATTTTTCCGCCGCCAGAAACTTTTCCCTATCAAAAGCTAATGGAGATTGGATTTTTTCCCTGGACGCGGATGAAACGATTTCTGAACAGGATCAGATCCCCTTAAGGAATTTGTTTAGGTTAGCGGCCGCTGGGAGCATGGCGTACTCAATTACTACCAGAAATTATACAAACGATCAGAATCAGGTAGGGTGGATGGCAAATGATGGGCGGTATCCCATTGAAGAGACCGGCTGTGGCTGGGTCCCTACGAAAAAAGTACGAATATTTCCCAATCATAGCCGAATTCGTTATGAGTATCCGGTCCATGAGATGGTTGAGCCGTCATTGCATCGTGAAGGATTTAAAATAGAGGGGTGCAATATACCGGTCCATCATTACGGTCCTTTGTCTGAAGTGAATAAATATCAAAAAATGCAGACATACTATCGGATGGCAAAAGACAAACTTTTTCAATTGGGCGATAATCCTGTTGCTTTGCGTGAGCTGGCCATCCAAGCAGGTATCCTCGGAAAAACAGCCGAAGCCGTTGACCTATGGGAAAGACTCATTGGACTGAAACCGAATATGGTGGAGGCATTTGTGCATTTGGGGACGGCTTACTTCCAGCTCAATAAATATCAGGCAGCACTTAAAGCCGCTAAAAAGGCCCTGGAACTTGCACCGGATCTGAGGGAAGCGAATTATAATTACGCACTATGTGAGTTCGTTGCTGGTGATATCAGAAAATCCATGGCTTGCCTGGAAAACATGCTGATTCAGTCTCCTGGATTTTTACCTGCCGAAATTGTTCTGGCTGCAGTTCACATTTGCAGCGGTCAAAAACAATTAGGTATTAACCGGTTTAATGGCTTAAACTGGACGAAGATGGGATCTAAACTAGTAGCTACTTGCAAAGATCTTGCTCTCAGGCTCATGGATCAAAATAGAACCGATTGGGCAAAAACGTTAGTTGAATCCGTTGCAAAAGAAAGAAAATTGAGGCTCTCATAGACCTATAAAATGAGCGAATTGATAAATGCAAATAATACCCGCTAGCTAGATTTTGAGCAACTGATTATGGGGATATACAAAATGGTTGGCGCCGACGTAAACTATTTCGAATAATACATTTGTAATGGATTATTGATGATGCTAAACTGTGATAGGCCTCTGTTGAGAGGCCTTTTTTATTTCATGGGCGGCGGTGCAATTCCAGGGGATTGTCGAAGGCCGGCTGCGATGTTGTTATTGATATCAATAACCAAATTGAGTTTTTCGGGTGAGGGATCCCCCATGGTTTCAAAAATCTGACGATCGACCAATGCACTTAACTGAAGTAAATTGGCGCGTAGCTCTTTGTCGAGCGGGTTGTCATCTTTTTTTAATTCCCCTTGAAAAATACTCCAAATTAGCTGATTGTATTTTAGTGCATCATTTAATTTTTGCTCTCTGTCCTCTCTATTCCAGTTTTGTTGACACTCCCTGAGTTTGTAAGCCGCCTTTGTGAGAACGGCTGCTTCGATTTCCCGACCCGACATGGTTGTCTTACTTACAGTTTCATAGGCTTGCAACGGACTGCTGTACACGGCTAATTACCTCCTGTTCATACTCAATTAATTTTTTGGCCAATTTTAGCGCTTGATAATATCTCTCGCCTAAAATCTCTTCATTGATTTGGTCGATCAAGTTTGTGCTACTTGGTGCGGCCTTGACTAACCCCTTCACTAATTTCCAGTAATTTTTTTGGTAAGCATCCAGGTTTTCTTCATCTATATACATCAACTGAATGACAAAATATAGCTGTCTGCAAATTGAGGTTGAGTCGTTTTCACTTAGGATGTCTTTCTCACGCAGAATCGGAACCTTGTTTTCAATGATCAGGTTGCAGCGTGAATCGTTGCCGTTGGTTATAACGGCGCCGCCAATAATCATTTTTTCATGGGACTTCAAGCTAATTCTTAGGGCCATTTTATTTCCTTAGAATTGAAATCGAATCAAAGACAGATTTTTGACGTATTCAAGTACGCATGAGATTGTTTGGATGTCATCAAAATTGTTAGATTTTACGAGATGGGATTGGAGGGGGGTATTCTCCCCCTCCATTATGGTATCCATTCCAGGACTTATTAAAAATTATAATCAGATAGGATTAAAATAATCTCAATACACTTTGAGCTGCCTGGGAAGCCATGCTTAAGGAGCTGGTACCCAATGCCTGACGGGTCTGGAGCATTAGCATGTTGGCACCTTCTTTATTCATGTCGGCCTGGGTCAGGTTGGCGGCACCGTCACTGAGCACGTTGATCATACCCTCAGTAAAATCTTGTCTGGTATTGATAATATTCAAGTTGGAGGACAAGGTTTTTGCTTCGGTCCGTAAGGTATCTCTGGCGGCATCCAAGGCCGTAATGGAAGCTTCAATAGAGCTTGTAGCTGCCCACGAACCGCCAGCATCGGCGAGACTCAGTCCACCGGTTGATCCGGCAAAACCGGTCAGAGTAAGGGTGGAGTCGCCGTTAGCATCAAACGCAATTGACAGACTTTCAGTGCTCCCGTTGACCAAGTTGATTCCTTTGTAGCCGGAATCTGCTGCCAGAAAGTCGATTTGGTCCATGATTTCGTTGAAATCACCCGCCAGTGATGCCTGGGTGGTTGTATTTTCAGCAGATTTGGCGGAGTTTGCCAGAGACTTGGCGGCAGCAATCAGTTCGGTGATGGACTCAATGCCTTCATTGGCAGCCTTCACCGTTTGAATGGCTTCACCCATTTCGTCTTTACGTCCCGCCAGGTCACCGGCTCGCTGATCATGCCCTTGGGCCGCAAAAAAATTGACCGGATCATCAAGGGCGGAGTTGACTTCTCTACCGGTGGCCAAACGCGTTTGGGTGGTCTCCATAAGTTTGTTGGTTTGCTGTAAACTAAATAAATTTTGACGCATTCCTGAAGTTAACTGAATCATACTCATTGCCATGATAATTCTCCCTTTCTAGGTTTTTATTTTGGCTTTCCTGCCACTGGTTAAAATTTAGTCTAAGTTTATCGTTGTGAGGCAAGGCATCGGTCCGCCTATTTTGTGCCTCCTTTCCGGACCCGTATTTTGCCTACAGCCTCTTTATCGGAAAAACCCGGGGTGACTTTAGTTGTTTTTTTGTTTTTTGCTTTTAAGTTTTTGAAATACTTGATAACTTATACACAGTACTTGGTAGGAAGGTTGTCCTGTCCGATGTTCTCCGGTTTGGAATATCGCTTTGACGGATTACCAGCCGATATGATGCTCAGAGGGTATTTGCTGTAAAATTTATAAAAAATTGCTGTGTTCATTACGTTTGAACACTTATGCCTGATTTGAGAGGTGCTGATGATTCGCATAAATATTGCAGACCTAAAACCCGGCATGGTCTTAGCGCATTCGGTCCGAAACCACCAAGGTGTAATGCTGTTAGCTGCCGGGGTTAAGATTACCAAAAAAAATATCCGAATTTTTAAGTCTTGGGGTGTAATTGACGTTTTTATTGCAGGACAGTTGGATGAACCAGGGGTTGCGGGCGAAATGCCTATGGAAGCGCCAAATGAAGCCGTTAAGATGGAATTGAAGGAAAAATTTTCGGATGTAATGGATGATTCCGTAATGGTTGAGATATTTAATGCCGCCAGCAAATTGCTGATGAAAGATTTACCGAATAACAAAAATGAAAAAAAGAATACCCGATCTCAATAGAATTATCGCTG
>JASFFJ010000676.1:0-4294 GCA_050124355.1 Desulfobacterales bacterium
CGGATCCATCAATCAAACCGCCAAAGTGATGAAGATGTCTTACAAAGCTGTTTGGAGTAAAATAAAGGCCACCGAAAAGCATCTGGATACCCGAATTGTGCATACCGATCGAAAGGAAGGCAGCCGACTCTCCAAGGAGGGAAAGGAGCTTTTGGAAAAATACAGACATTTGAAACAGGAATGTATGTCGGTCGATGATAAATTATTCAGTCGTATTTTCAATTAGCAAAATATCAGATCAATTCCCCAAGGTTTATTAACATATCGCCTTATTTGATTACCACCCACCACAATATCCCTTTTGCCGGCTGATAATCCATAATAAAATAGTTCGCTTTGGTGTACAAAAAAACAGAGAAGGTCGAATTCCGGTCTGTGTCGAAGATACCATCTTCTGGAGTCTAACGGGCGGAATCGCCTACCAACTCTTTCTATGTCTGTTGGCCGCTAGAATGGAGATAGGTGCATAGGGCTAGATTGTCCAATTTAACCTGGGGTTGTCCACCACCAACATGTCCGATATCGTCAGCCGGGGATTTTACATTTCCAACTTCACATTTTTAGGCAGTGTGGCGAGGGCGGCTCTTATGATCATTTTACCGTCGTACATTTTCAAGGACGATAAATCTGACCATTGCAGGTGAGAATAACCGGATGTTTACATTTTCAGGTTCAATCCTTATTTATAATTGTTATGAATGCTGTGAAATATGCGATAGTTTGCAATGCATAAGGAGATTAATTTATATTAATCATAATAATAACAAAAACTTAAATATTTTATTAATTCGTCATCAATTTGTTAACAAATCGTTACATCTTTTTAGGGATGGTGCTTATATTTGAGAAAAAGGATAAGAATTATGACAACGATTCAAAATTAGCTCAATTTAAACAATGATCCTAAGAAATAGGAGGGATTGACATGAAAACAATCATCCTTATTGGAGTAACAACAGCATTTATGCTTGTTTTAGTAGGTTTTCAAAAATCCAATAATCTGAAGGACAAAATGGATACCACCATGGATATAAATCAAAAAAATCTGTCTGAAGCTACCTTTGCCGGTGGTTGCTTTTGGTGCACGGAGTCGGATTTCGAAAAAATTAACGGCGTTGTTGAAGTCATATCCGGCTATATCGGTGGACAGACCCAGAATCCCACCTACCAGGAAGTCTCGGCTGGCGGAACCGGACATGCTGAAGCGATCCGCGTCCGATATGATCCCCAAAAGATCACCTATGGCGAATTGCTCAATGTTTTCTGGCGGCATGTGGACCCCACCGATGCCGGTGGACAATTTGTCGACCGAGGCTCCCAGTATCGACCGGCGATATTTTATCATGATGATGACCAAAAGCGCCTGGCCGAAGAATCCAAAAGAAAACTAGAAGCCTCCGGTCGGTTTAATAAACCCATCGCAACCGAAATTGTTCCGGTGTCCGAATTTTATCACGCCGAAGATTATCACCAGGATTACTACAAGAAAAATCCGCTGCGCTATAAGATGTACCGGTCCGGCTCGGGTCGGGATCAATTTTTAGAAAAGGCATGGGCAGACAAGGCGCAACCAGCGGCTGCGGGAGGCAACCAGGCGAAATA
The DNA here is from genome assembly GCA_050124355.1 of Desulfobacterales bacterium. GTDB lineage: Bacteria > Desulfobacterota > Desulfobacteria > Desulfobacterales > JAFDCJ01 > JAFDCJ01. The sequence goes on from JASFFJ010000676.1 coordinate 1,603, forward strand.
TTCAAAACCCGACGAAAATGTGCTGAAATCGAAATTAACGCCGATGCAGTATAAAGTCACTCAGAAAGATGGAACGGAACCGCCCTTTAGAAATGAATACTGGGATAATAAAAAAGAAGGGATCTACGTGGATATCGTTACCGGTGAGCCTCTTTTCAGTTCCAAAGACAAGTTTAAGTCCGGTACCGGTTGGCCCAGCTTTACCCGGCCGCTGGAACCTGAAAATATCCAGGAAAAAGAAGATCGCAGCCATTTTATGGTCCGTACCGAGGTCAGAAGCACCCATGGCGATTCCCACCTTGGCCATCTTTTCCCCGATGGTCCGGCACCCACCGGTTTGAGATACTGCATCAACTCCGCCTCCCTGAGGTTCATTCCAAAAGAGGATTTGCAAAAGGAGGGATATGGCCAATACATGAATCTATTTGAAACTACAAAGGCGGCCAATTAATCAATAAACATCCAATGGAATATTGGAATGATGGATAAATGGAATGTTGGGTATGAAAAGCGGAAATGATCTGAGTGTAATCTCTGATGGATGTAATCTTTCCATTAAATTATTTCAATCCGCCAAGCCCAATATTCCAGTATTCCACTTTTCCAATACACGATAGAATTCGATGTTGGCGTGGCCAATTTTGACAGACCATTAACAGACCAGGTTTTTGGTATTGGAATGTATCATTGACCTATCCCTGCTTTTAAATATTCAGAAAACAACATACCCACCATGGCCAGGCATTCCATGTCCAGAAACTTCTCGGCGCGTTTTTCAAATAAAACCGAACATTGGGCCGGAAACTCCTCGTCTTTATCGTTGAATAACAGCAAGATGGAAACTTTGGGCAAGGCATCGAACTGCATCGCCAGGTCATAAGGGTATTCATCGGTCGGCAGGTATCCACCTATTTTTTTACCTGCGTTTTCAAGTTTCGCCAGTCGGCTGGAAAACGTTTCGGCAATTGGTTGGGTCACGGTGTTGTAGAACGCCTGGATCAGGGGAGCGGCATCCTTAAAGTCCTTATATGACATCCAGTTGCCCCCCAGCGGTTCAATCATTGGGCACATCAACAAATATTTACACAAAATGACACTTACGGAAAGATGCGGTTGCCGGTTTGATAAATCAGTAATGCCCTTGGCAGACATTCTGTAGCGTTTATCGAAAAATGAAATGATAGCCTCTTGACCGTCCATCTGAATACCAAGCTTGTCCGCTATAAATGGGAAATCAAGATCGGCAATGCGGGACAGATAGTCTTTGTAGGTTTTATCGAATATATGTTTTTTTTCCATGGCTCATGCAAGGCTGCCAAGACGAAAAGGATTAATTTATTATTGCAAAAGCCCGCACCGGAAAAGACCCCATGCCCTTCACCGGCGCCGGGATGGCAAAAAATTTAAACCCGTTAAGCGGCAAACCATCTAGATTACGCATATGCTCGACAATCGGAATCCCCCCACCGAGCAGAATCGTGTGCGCCGGTCGGGTTCCATCCGTGTTATCGTCGATGTTGAGCGAGTCTATGCCCACAAGCCTTGAACCCTCCGATTTCAGGTATTCGGCAGACTCCCGGTTTAGAAACGGGTGTTCTTTGAAATACAGTTCGGAGCCCCAGTGTCGATCCCAACCGGTATAGATCAGAACGGCTTTACCGGTTACATCACGGCCATTGAAAATATCCGGGGTAATTTTGCGGTAACCGGATGGCGCCTGAATTACCAGCCCATCAAGGTTGGCCACCGCAGCCAAATCAAACTGCGACAAATCTTGACCATCCTGGAAGCGATGAAACGGCGCATCGATATAGGTACCGGTATTGGCCACCATTTCGATTTTTCCAATCTGAAACGTGGTGTTCGCAGCATAATGGCGTTTCGAATCCTCCCGGCTCAAGTGATCCTGTATTTTTGGCGCTGGAAGCCCCTGGTATGTTATCATACCGTCTTCGATCACATGGCTGAGATCAATGAATGTTGACACAGATCCTTCCCTCAATCTCGCTTATTGTAAACTGGAAATTTTTGACACAAATTCATGACCTCACGCGCAATCTGTCCCAAAATGTCGCCATTGTTGCTATTTTTCATGGCAATATCCATCCAACTGACAATTTGATCAATTTCGTCCAACCCCATTCCGCGGGTTGTGATACCCGGGCTGCCAATCCTGATACCGCTTGAAATATCCGGTTTCTGGGGATCACCCGGAATGACATTGCGGTTGACGATGATGCCAACCGACTCCAATGTTTTTTCGGCCACTGCTCCAGTCAGACCTATGGATCTTAAGTCCACCAGCACCAGATGGTTATCGGTACCACCGGACACAATTCGATACCCTTTTTTTTCAAAGCCGGCTGCCAGAGCGGCTGCATTTTCCAATGTCTTTTTTTGCTGGATTTTAAATTCCGGCTTCGAGGCCAGATGGAAACACACCGCCTTGGCGGCCAGCAGATTGAGGGAGGGTGTGCCTTGGGCTCCGGGAAAAACGGTTGTACTGATTTTTTTAGCGTGCTTCTGTCGGCACAATATCACCCCGCCCCTGCCCCCGTTAAGTGTTTTGTAAGTAGTGAAAGTGACAAAATCAGCGTGGGAGACCGGACCGGGAATCACACCGGCTGCCACCAGTCCAGCAATATGGGCCATGTCCACCATGAAAAAGGCTGAAACACTGTGGGCAATCTCC
>JASFFJ010000677.1:0-4288 GCA_050124355.1 Desulfobacterales bacterium
TTTTCCGTCCCGCACATTTTTTACTCGGGTTAATGCTTATGTACATTCTTTTCTATTATCTCGCTCAATTTTTGATGGCATTCCCCTCATCTTTCCATGAGGGAACCCTTTGGCAATCCGGTTGGTGGACGGGTTCATGAAAACGAATTCCAAAAAGCACTACAAAAGCGCCATTCGCATCATCGAAGAGGCGGTTCATTTACTGAGATCGTCACCGGGCAGGCTGCTTGCCGGGTATTATACAGGCAGTGTTCCCTTCGTTCTCGGGCTGATGTATTTCTGGGCAGATATGAGTCGCAGTGCAAATGCCGGCGAACATTGTACCCTGGCTGCACTGATCCTTGCTTTTTTGTATATCTGGATGAAATTCTGGCATGCCGTTTTTGCCCATCAGGTCAGGGTGCAAATGACTGGCGAGCCACCTTCCAATTGGTCTTGGCAGCGAATAGTATCCGTTGCGGCCAGCCAAAGCCTGATTCAAGCGACCCGCTTTATTGTGTTGCCCATCGCCGGTGTGTTGATGATTCCCTACGGGTATTGCTATGCCTTTTATCAAAATGCTGCTGCATATGTTGGAGAAGATCCACAAAATATTACCATTTCCTCCACCTGTAAGTGGGCTTGGCGACAGTCCCGACTTTGGCCCAGGCAGAACCACCTAGTAATTTGTATATTCTGGATATTCGGGGTTGTCATCTTTCTCAACATCTCCGTTACGGCTTTTATTCTTCCTCAGATGGTAAAGACGCTTTTTGGCATTGATTCCATCTTCACCCTGAGCGGCATGCGGATGATCCTCAATACGACGTTTTGGATCGCTATGTTGGGAACGACCTATCTCTGCCTTGACCCCCTTATCAAGACCGTCTATGTGCTGCGATGCTTTTATGGATCGGCCCTTAAATCCGGCGATGATCTCAAAAAGGGAATCAATCATGCATTGGTCCATGGAAAAATAATGGCCATGGGAATGATGGTCGTGGTGCTGTGTGCCTTTCCTTTAACTTGCCTTGGCGGGCAATCCCTTTCTGTATCTCCCGAGGAATTAGATCGTTCCATAGAAGAAACCCTGGGACGACGAGAGTTTGCTTGGCGCATGCCCCGGGAAACCGTCCATGCGGAAGAAGAGGAAGTCAAAGGTCCGCTTGAAGCGGCAATTAAATGGCTGCTGGATGGACTTGCCAAAGGCATCCGGATCATCGAGCAGTGGATCTCTCAATTTTTCGAATGGCTGGAGAATCTGATGCCAAAGGGGAATAAGAAAACGGCGTCATCCAACAAAAACTGGATCACCTCCGTACGAGCTGTTTTAATTTTTCTTATACTGGTATTTTTAGCCATCTTGATCTTCTTTATTCTCCGAATCTGGCGCCGACAACAGACCGGGAGTATTGCAGCAGTGGCTGCCGGCGTTCCCCAACCGCCCGATCTAAACGATGAAAGCACCAAAGCCGATGATCTGCCGGCCAATCGATGGCTGGTGCTGGCAGAAGAGCTCACCTCAAAAGGAGAGCTACGCCTGGCCATGCGTGCCTTGTATTTGGCAACCCTGGCGTATTTGGCTGAACGTCAAATGATTACCATCGAAATATACAAATCCAATCGGGAATATGAGCAAGAGCTAAGGCGCCGGGCCCATGAACGCAAAGAGCTGCTAACCATTTTCGCCAAAAGTTTGAATTTGTTTGAACGTGTCTGGTATGGCATGTACCGCATCCCACGCTCCGAATTTAATGACTACGCGGCCAATCAAAAAAGGATTTTGACATTTGACAATGACGCGACCGTTCACGGGTTCAGCGGTTCAATGGATCAAGGATCACGTCTGTTAGGGGCAAAAGCATGAGAACAGAACGATTTGAGAAAATTGTGGCATGGCAACCGGCTCGCAATCTAACTTGCAAAGACGATAAATTAACTAAGGAAACCAAGTCTGCCCGCGACTTCGGTATGAAAAGAAAAATTCGGGATGGGTATAATCGTGCCGTTCGCCCTCGCTCTGACGCTCGAGACGCCATCACGTACTTGATAGTCGATGAGGAAGGTTAAAAGGTTAACATAAGAAAGGTAACCCTGAACGGTGAACTCTGAACCTGTAAACGTTTATCCTACCATTCGATCCTTCCTGTTGGGTTTATTGCTGATAGCTTTTTTGTTTGGTGTTGGTCATCTGTTGGTACTGCGCTTTCAAACCGGCGATATCTATCCGCCATATTCTTCCCTGCGTAGCGACCCGTTGGGAACCCAGGTACTCTACGAAAGCCTGGAGAATCTCGATCATATTACCCTCGGGCGCAATTATCGTTTTCTGCATTCATTGAAGCCGAAACCGGGCACTACTTATTTTTATTTGGGGGCCTCGGCCGATGATTACAATCCGGTGCCGCAGGAATTGATCGACGTCTGTGATCGTCTGGTAGACTCGGGTGGCAGACTGGTGGTGTCTTTTTTGCCGTTAAACAAGACCCGCAAGAAAAAGAATAAACTGAAAAAGGAACCCGAATCCCAAGAAGTGGAAAATATTGAGTGCTCGGAAACGTCGCAGAAAACCTCCATGGTCTCCCTCCGGAAGCACTGGGGGGTTGGATTCGAATTCAACCAAGATCTGCCGGACAAGGAGGAGGAACCTTTGCCTCTTTACGCTGTCTCACAGCGGCAGGGCCTGCCATTGACTATTTCATGGCACTCTAATCTCTATTTCGATCTGCTTGATAGCCCCTGGCAGGTTCTTTATACCAGTGAAGGATACCCGGTGATGATTGAACGTTCGTTCGGCAAGGGAAGCTTGGTGTTGAGCGCAGATTCCTTTTTCATCAGCAACGAAGCCCTACGGGCCGAGAGACAACCTCAATTGCTGGCCTGGTTATTGGGGCCTAACGCCAAAGTAATATTCGACGAAGCACACTTCGGAATATATAAACAGCCGTCAGTGGCCGCACTTCTCAGGCACTATCGGTTCCACTGGGCTTTTTTTGTGATAGGTCTAATGGCCTTACTGTTTGTCTGGAAAAATGCCGTTTATTTTGTGCCACCTTGCAAAAATGAGCTTCTAGCGGGCGCTGATCTAGTATCGGATAAAGATTATACTCGAGGACTGATCTCCATGCTGCGCCGTAATATCCCGAGCAGCGAAATCCTGCAGGTTTGCGGTCAGGAATGGGAACGGACGTTTCGTAAATACAAACGAATACAACCCGAAACATTCGAGCGTGTGAAAGAATTACTGCGGGCACAAGCGCCTTCTTCCAAAACTGAGATGGATGTGGTGAATGGATATCGGAAAATCAGCAGAACACTTCAGAGGACAAAAAGATATGAGTGAAAAAACAGAATATTTGAAAAAAGCACTGTCGCGAACCAAGCAGGAAGTTGCCAAGGTCATCATCGGACAAGAGGACGTCGTAGATAAAGCCTTGATTGCCATATTTTCGGGTAACCACGCCTTAATTGAAGGCGTGCCTGGTGTGGCAAAGACACTGCTTGTCAGGACGCTGGCCCATGTCATGCGCTGTGACTTCGCCCGAATTCAATTCACCCCGGATCTGATGCCCACGGACATAACGGGGACCCATGTCTTTAACCTGCAAAAGGATGCCTTTTCCCTGGTGAAGGGGCCGGTATTTACCACCTTTCTGCTGGCCGATGAAATCAACCGTGCGCCGGCCAAGACTCAGTCCGCCTTGCTGCAGGCGATGCAGGAAAGAACGGTGACCATCGATCGCAAAACCCACAAGCTGTCGCCGAATTTTACCGTTTTTGCTACCCAGAATCCTATCGAATACGAAGGAACCTATCCGTTGCCAGAGGCGCAAAAAGATCGATTCATGCTTAAAATCTCCATGGATCATCCCGGCCGGGAGGAAGAATTATCTCTGGCCCGGCGCATGTTAGGTAAAGAAGCGCCGGAAGAGGTCTTGGTCAGCGGTCAAGTCAAACAAATTATTACTCCTGAAATTTTAACCAAACTGCGAATGTCCCTGGAAGAGATACTGGTGAAAGAGGATCTGTCCGGGTATATCGTCGATATCGTGCGGCAGACCCGGCGGCATCCCAGTGTCCTGGTGGGCGCGGGGCCCCGGGCGACACAGGCATTAATTCTGGCTGGACGTACCCATGCCGCCATCAACGGCCGTGATTTCATTACCCCGGATGACATCAAAATCATGGCCTTGCCGGTGTTGGAACATCGATTGATTCTGCGCCCGGAATACGAGATCGAAGGGCTGACAGTGGACGAGGTGATCGGTGAAATTTTAAAAAAAGTTGCGGTGCCGAGGTGAGAAAAAGA
>JASFFJ010000678.1:0-4267 GCA_050124355.1 Desulfobacterales bacterium
AGCCCGATAAAATCTTAAGTATTACGAATGCTCAAATAGTGTCAAGGTCACTTCTCTATAAATCAGTGGCCGCCAGCCGAACTGGGGGTATCTGGATGGCCCCTGGAAGGGACCCAGGTTACCTCAGCCAGTGACCGCAGATTATTAAAGCTATTGACCCAGGGTTAAATTTGCTGTATTTTATCTTGTTCTTTTATTTTCAAATACTATAAACCTGAAATAATTTACCAGTTCATAGGTCAAGGGGGTCTATATGTACAACGAAACAGTTATGGATCATTTCCGAAATCCGAGGAATGTGGGGGTGATCGAGGATGCCAACGGTGTCGGCGAGGTCGGAAATCCCCTATGTGGTGACATGATGACGATATACTTGAAGATACTTGACGACCACATCGAAGACATCAAGTTTCAGACGTTTGGGTGCGGATCGGCTATTGCCGTATCAAGTATGCTGACGGAAATCGCCATGGGAAAAACCATCGAAGAAGCCAAAGGTATTACGAATAAAGATGTAGCGGCAGCACTGGAGGGTCTGCCGAAAAACAAGCTGCACTGCTCCAATTTGGGGGCGGATGCCCTGCAGCTGGCCATCAAAGATTATGAGGACAGAAAAGCCGGTGTCACCCGAGCAGAGCCCATACGCAAAGATGAGCATGAGCATACGCATGGGGAAAATTGTTACTGTCCATACTGTGATATTGAGCTGGACACGGAAGCCAATTTCTGTGATGCATGCCAGTCCAATCTTGACGAGGAACATTAAGGTGACAACAATGACATCCATTAATTTCGATCATATTTCAGCCAATCCGCTCTTGCCTGAAGTTAAAGAAGCAATGATCGCTGCAATCAACCATGACTACCACAATCCCTCCAGTCAGCATCGGGCCGGCGAACAAGCCGCAGAAGCCCTGGAGCGGGCGCGTGAATCAGTGGCGAAATTGATCAATGCCGCAACGCCCAAGGAAATTGTGTTTACATCCGGCGGTACCGAATCAATCAATCATGCCATTAAGGGAGTGGCACTGGCCAACGCCGAAAAAGGTAAACACATTATTACCTCCAATATCGAACATAATGCGGTGATCCGCAGTTTGAGGCGACTCAAGTCTGCCGGTTTCAACGTGACCTCCCTGTCGGTGAATGGTACCGGTCGCGTGAATCCTCAAGATGTTGCGGATGCCCTTTCCGATGAAACCGTTCTGGTCTCGATCATGCACGCGAATAACGAAACCGGAACCCTTCAACCGGTAGAGGAGATCGCTCAAATTTGCCGGGATCGAAAAGTGATTTTTCACACGGACGCCGTTGATTCAGTTGGTGTCTTGCCCTTTGATGTTCAAAAAACCGGTATTGACTTGCTCAGTTTTGCCTCCAATACGTTTTACGGACCCACCGGTGTCGGTGGTCTGTATATCCGTCGCGGAACCCGCGTGTTTCCACTATTGGATGGCGGTGTCCAGGAAAACAATAAACGGGCGGGCACTGAGAATTTAATCGGCATTATCGGCATGGGCAAAGCCGCGGAGCTTGCCCGACGGGATATGGATTCGAATCTTGCCCACGTTCAGAGGCTCAAGGAAAAATTCATCGAAGAATTACCGCATTATGTTGATGAGTATATTATCAACACTCACGGGCAGCACAGCCTGCCGAATCTGGTGTCGGTTTCGATCAAGTATATTGAGGGTGAAAGCGTGGTTTTAATGCTGGATGATGACGGTATCTCGGCGTCAACCCGATCAGCCTGTGCCACTGGATCGTTGAGAGCATCCCACGTCTTGCTGTCATTGGGGCTAAGTCATGCCGACGCCCAGGGAACGCTGGTGGTGTCTTTCGGGGTGGACAATACAGATGAGGATATCACCGCATTTTTGACATCGTTAAAAAACGTCGTCAACACCCTGCGCGAAATTTCACCGCTCTATAAAAAGACCCATGGGGTGAACTAAGTGCAGATGCTTTCAGGGTGGCTGGTTTGTGACAGTTTTGAATATAATATGATAAAGTGGGATCATGTTCGAGATTTCTCCAGCGCAAGGAAATTCGCATCGTCGGAATCCGACATCATACTGTCAAAGTACATGTCGATAATTTCCCTGTGGGCGGAATACTTGCCCATGAGAAGATCTTTAAAACCTTTGTAGTCAGGTTCCGCCAACAATCCATCGATTTCTTGGGCCTTTTTACCCAGCTGTCGGCAATATTTATCGGTGATGGTTTGAGGCGCCGTCCCTCGTTTTTTTGCCACACGGTGGGTTGCCTGGGTGCGACTGCATCCATTGACCTCTATTTCATAAACAACCTCAAGAATCTGCGCCAGTGATTTGGGCAAGCCCTGGATGCTGACGGCCGGGATTGTAAAGCAGTCGACTGTTTTTTCTTTTTTTCCTGCCGGCCCAAAAAGGAGCCTGTTCAGTACCGAATTGGGTGTGTCAACGAGCGGTTCGGCGTTTTGTTGCAGATGGCACCAGATCTTTTCATCAATCTCGATCAAATGCATTTTCATAGACTGCTCTCCTTTAGTGCTTCAGCCCGAATACGAGGCGCCACGATTTCTTGCCATCATTGACAACCACATCCTGTCGACGAATTTGGGTCACTTGATAACCATCCACGGAACCTCCTTCGCGAACGATGCGGCTATTGATGACCGCCATACGTTTAGAGGCGTCACTGAACCATGCCAGCGCTTGAAGTTTAAGTTTGGAATCGTCCATTCGGTCATATTTTCTGGTTGCAACCGGTTTTTTTGCTTTAGAGGCCGGTTTGCCCGATGGGACACTTTTCCCTGCGATTGTTTTTTTAGATGCCACCGTAGCCTTCGATGACGGTCTCTTTGGCAGTGGTCTTTTAAGCGTTGCCGCTGTCTCCGGTTGGGGGTTGCCGACGGCAGCGGTTGGTTTTGACTTTTGTGGATTGACTGTCACATCCGGCATTTTTGAGCGTGCATCCGTTGCTATCTCATTTGTATTGCCTGCGGGTGAAGCTGATTTTATATTGTTTTTCGACAGGTTGGCTGTCCTTATAGGACTCTCGGTCGGCTTTGTGGCACTTATGGGTATTTTAGCTTTATAAACGTTTGATCCTTTCGAAATCAATGCGGGATTTTCCTTTTGCTTTTCGAAAACTCCAGGTGGCATTTTTTTTGCGACGATGGGTTGGCGCCGTTTAATAATGATGATTGCCGCAGCGATAAAAACCAGCACGATTAAAATAAATCCAATCAAACCGGGAACAAACCAGCGTCGCTTGGACCTCGAATTGTTCGCCGCTTTCCTGTCGATGGTCTGCGGCATGGTGAAGAATTCTTCAGATTGCGGCGTTCGTGCTTCTATTCTTTTTAATGCCTTCAGGATGGAGCTCACTTTAATAATCCTTTATCCCAAATCCGTTATTCTGCGTATGATGTCACAGACCGGGGTACCGAACGGAATCACATCAAACTTTGGAAAATCATCCGGGCCGGGAGTCATGATTTTTACTCAGCCGGGGCATCTCAAATGAGCCTTTAGATTTATATAGGATGATTTTTGTCAAAGGGCCCACGAAACCATCCGCAAGTATGCCGTATTGGGTTTGTATCTCTTTGACGGCGTTGCGGGTTCGGATATCGTAATTGTCGTTTAGTTCAATATTGCGATAGCCCAGTTCATGCAATAGCAATTTAAGGGTAATGATCGAATCCTTATTGGTGCGCGATGGCAAAGTTCCCGAAATCGAGAGAAAATCTTTCCACGGCAGATAGGCAACACCCGACCAGTAAATGTTGACCTCTTCTTCAATCGTCTCAATTACTGCGTTTTCCTTTGGGATGTCGAAGTTTACCGTATCGCCGTCTGTATAGCTGCTGAGTGTCAGATATCCGGGTTCTTCGCTGTCTGTCGGATAAAATTCCAGAATGGCGGGCAAATCCAAGCGTTTGAGCATATCCAGGTTCGTCTCCAATCGATGGATGAAAATACCGCGAGGCTTGGCTGTTAGACGGAAAAAGGCATGATCATCATCCAAACTGTAGAAATAAGGCTTGAATTCAATGGATGTTTGCCACAGCTCCATCGCCGTTCTGAGTGCCGTGTAGCGTGATGTCCGAATATCCATGGCCGCTAAATAGTCCCCCAGCTTCAGCGTTTTTTTGGGGTCTGCAGCCGGTTCGCTCACCTCGAATTCCGGTTGGCCCGAGGGCGAATGCTGCGCTAAATCCTCTGCAATATCTGCGGTTGAAGCCTCAGGTTCGGAGATGGCTGTCATCGCAGAAATTTGC
>JASFFJ010000679.1:0-4262 GCA_050124355.1 Desulfobacterales bacterium
GCTTTAAAAATCTAAAACTGAGAACAAAGATGCTCGTTTACATTTTATCTGTGACGACCATCGCCTTTGCCGCCACGATTACCCTTGTAACCGTCAGGGCCCGAAACTATGCAGAAACCGAGGCACTGGACAAGGCAAAGCAGATCAGTCAACGATACGCCGGTAAGGTTAAGGCTGAACTTGAAGTTGCTATGGACACGGCTCGCGCCATCGCCCACTCATTGGAGGGAATGAAGAAAAGAGACGTTCCGCCAAGAGATATGATGGATGGAATTCTGCGACAGGTTCTCGAAAAAAATCCTTCTTTTATCGGCGTGTGGACCTGTTGGGAACCCGATGCAATGGACGGCAAAGATGAGGATTTTATTAATGCCGTCGGTCATGATGATACCGGCCGCTACATTCCTTACTGGAACCGTGTCACTGGTACCGTTGATGTTGAGCCCCTAAGAAATTATACGGTCGAAGGCGCGGGAGATTACTACCTGGTTCCCCAAAAAACCGGTCGCGAAACCATCTTTGAACCATTTAAGTCCAAAGTCGCCGGCCGAACCGTCCTAATGACCACACTGGCCGTTCCGATTGAATATAACAAGGAAATCGTGGGCGTTGCCGGAGTTGATATCGAACTGTCAGCATTCCAAAAGATAATTGAGGGGATTAATCCCTTCGAAACAGGATATGCATTTCTGACCTCCAACAATGCAACCTTGGTTGCTCATCCTAAAAAAGAAATAGTCGGCGATAACGCAAAAAATTACGGTGTAGCGAATACCTCCATTAGTGCAATTAAAAGCGGGAAGACAGCAACGGAGTATAAAAAAGCGACACTCACGGGCCTGTTTTCATATGTTGTATACTCTCCTTTCAAAATCGGTCGCTCACAAACTCCGTGGTCTTTCGCAGTAAATATACCTGTTGATCAGGTGTTAAAAGACGCCAACAACATCATGTACGCCAGTATTCTTATCGGTGCTCTTTCTCTAGCGGTTTTGATAGTGGTTGTTTTTTTCGTTGCAAGGGCCACCACCGGTCCTGTGGTTAAAATCGCTGAAGTTGTCAACCAGGTAGCAACAGACCATGATCTTACCCTTGAAGTACCGGTTACAAGTAAAGATGAAATCGGTACCATGGCATCGGAATTCAATAATATGATGCATGAGTTACGAGAGGCTTTTGAGATCGTCAACAATGCCGCGCATAGTGTGGGAACCCAAGCGGATGAGGTGTCACAGCGCGCAACTGCCAACCGGCAACGCGCTGAAGCCGCGCTGGAGCAGACGCAAAAATCTTCCCAGATTATCGGCGATATGGGGGGTACCGCGGGTGAAGTGGCCCAGGCAACCGGAGCTCAGAAGGAAGCCGCGGAACAATCCAACAAGACGGTTTCCTACCTGGTGCAAGCGATGCATAAAGTGGCCGACTCTTCATCCGTTCAGACAAAGGAAGCCGACAAAGCAGCGGAGCGTGTGAACGAAATGGGTGAGACCGGTGCTAAAGTTGTCGCAAAAGCCGGAGCACAGGGAGAAATGGTGGTGAAAGTAACCGCTGCTGTGAATGAAATTACCCAGTCCGTGGATGACATGACCCGAGCGGTTGCCCAGGCCACCGAACATGGCCAAGACGTTCTGGCCTCAGCGCAGGAAGGCACTGGCTCCGTTATCGCCACAGTTGAAGGTATGCGTGCCATTGCGGAGTCGTCGGAACAGATATCCGAGATTATCGATGTTATTACCGAGATTGCCGAACAGACAAACTTGCTGGCCCTGAACGCCGCCATCGAGGCAGCTCGTGCCGGTGCTCACGGCAAGGGTTTTGCCGTCGTGGCCGACGAAGTAGGCAAACTCGCCCAGCGCTCTTCAGAAGCGGCCAATGAAATCACACAGCTCATCAAGGACTCCACAGTTCGGGTGACAGAGGGAACCAAGCTTAGTGAAGCATCACAGCAATCCCTGGCAAAAATTGACGAGAGTGGTAAGGTCAATATGGAAGCGATCGAAGATATTGCTAAAACAGCCGATGTCCTGGCGGCAAGTACCAAAGAAGTTCAAAGCCTGATGGAGGAGCTCAGCGACTTGGCCCAAGAAATTGCTGGAATGGCCGGAGAACAAGGTGCGCGACGTGAGGCCGCTCAGAAAGCACTTGCGTCTTTGATGGAACAGTCCAATACTATTGCGCAACTGGTTGGTCAAGCCAACAAGGGGGCAGCCATCATCGGTCAACAGATGAAAGGCATTGTTAAACGTACCGGCGAAATGACGAATATGACCGACCTCCAGGCCCAACGTTCCAAAGAAGTTATCGAAATCGCCAAAACCTCCGCCGAAGGTGCCCAAAAAACTATGGAAGGTGCCAGTCAGGTAATGGGCATTACGGATGATCTGCGCCAGCAGTCGCAAACGCTTACCGCGCGAGTGCGTCAGTTCAAGTTTGAAGCCGATGGCTTGCAGCAAGCCGCCGAAACGCACGAGTAAAAAAAGTATTCGCCGGCGGCGAGCCGCCGGCACTATATCCAAAATCCAATTTTCATTCATCAATGTGCAATGAACCAACAAACTTGTGAAAATTGGATTGCCGGTATGTCCGGGTTGGGCATTCTTATCATAAACAAGGGAGATAATCGTTATGGCTGAAACGTATGCAACCGAACAGGTCGACCAGCTGGAAAAAGAGCAGCTTATGCAACTCGTGGGCTTTACTATCGGCAAGGAGCTATTCGGAGTGGACATTTTGATGGTGCAGGAAATCATCCGGGCAGCCCCAATCACCGCCGTTCCCAACTCACCGGATTTTGTCGAGGGGGTCATCAACCTGCGCGGCAACATCATTCCGGTGATAGAACTACGGAAACGGCTCGGTTTTGCTACGCCGGACGTTAATATGGAAGACAGTTGGATTCTAATCCTCGATATCGAGGGTCGCATTACTGGTTTCATTGTCGATTCGGTCACCGAGGTGCTAAAAATCCAGGAAAGCGGCATCGAACCGCCACCGCATATTGTCGTGGCCGGACTTGAGACCCAACACATTCGTGGGGTGTGCGAGATCGATGAAAAACTCCTGATCCTACTGGATTTCAACTGCATCCTGCTTGTGGATGAGATTAAAAAACTCAAGGAAATGAAGGCCGGTTGAGCAGGCTGTAGGCAACGCCGAACCATGAAATTTTGGTTTTTACCGTGGAATATTATTTACGGCAAATTAACATTTTTACAACGTATTGATGATTGTAATCGTCAACAATAAACCTAAAGGTGCCGTCCAATGAGTAAACGTATTTTGATTGTGGATGATTCATCCATGATGCGCAAGATGATTTCAAAGATTTTACAGCCCGGCGGGCATACCATTGTTGGAGAAGCTAAAACCGGAGCAGAAGCCGTAGATCTTTATAAGACGCTTAAACCTGATCTGGTGACGATGGACATTACCATGCGTGGTATGGACGGCTTTACCGCCGCCAAAGAGATTCTTAGATTCGATGACAAGGCCCAGATCATTTTTCTTTCTAATTTGGACGAAGATAAATACGGCCCGGATGCCCAGAGCCTGGGTGCCGTCGGATACGTCAACAAGCACAAATCAAGAGAACTGCTGGATATCATCGAGAATCCCTGAAACCAGGAAACCATGCAGAGTTTAATGGATCAGACTTTACGGAATCAAAAAGAGAAGCAAACTTCGGAGACTATCCAGCGGTGGGATTTGAAAAAGGACGGCGTGAAATATGCTGTCCCCCATCTGAGTAAAAAAATGTGGTTTTGCTTCTCTCTGATAATCATAACTACGCTTCCCTTGATCGCAAGCTTAATTTACGAGGTCGGCAGTCAGCGGTTGCACGTTCAAATTGTGGAAAGCATCCTCGGTCCGCCTAACACAGTACTTTCATCTTCACCAGTTCTCCTTGCAAAAAAATCTGAAACCGGCGGTGCCGCGATAATGCTTAAGCGCTTGCAAAATCGAATGATTCTGGTAATGTCCGCGGTTTTTTTGGCTGTCATTGTTGCTTTCCTTGTATTCATGCACCGGATCATAAAACCGCTAGATGAGATCGGCAGGGCAACATTCAAAATGGCACACGGCCAGCTGGACGAACTGGTTCCGGTCCGGGAACCTAATGAAATCGGAAAAATCGGAGAGAGTATCAACGATCTGGCGATTGATCTGCAGGAAATCCTGTTGCATGTCTGGAATCACACCAGACAAGATATCGTTCTGATGGAACGTATCGCCCCAATTTTGAGCTCTCAGCCTGTCGTAAA
>JASFFJ010000680.1:0-4260 GCA_050124355.1 Desulfobacterales bacterium
TTCATTTAGACACGCGCTGTCTGATTTTTTCACCCTGACCGTTTAACTCTGAACCGCTCAACCTATGTAAAACAATAAGAAATGGACTGAAATTTTGAAAAAAATCGGATTATACGTAAAAAAGGACAAAAGGGCCCGCAAAAAGGCGGATGAATTTGAAACATGGCTGCGAACCAAAAACGTAGAAGTGGTCAGAGAAGAAAGCTCACCACCGGAGCTTCACTCGCCGACAAATAGCAAACTTTCTGCACCTCGGGATCTCTTTTGCGTCTTTGTGCTGGGAGGCGACGGAACCTTTTTGAGCGCCGTCCGCTGGATAGGGAACCTCAGCATTCCGGTGCTGGGTGTCAAGTTCGGCAAAATCGGATTTTTGGCGGAAACAGCGGCCAGAAATCTGATTTCGGCGGCCGAAAATATCCTCAATAATGATTACACCATCAAACGCCGCATGCGTCTCGACGTCCAGGTGAGACGACAGGATAAAAAAATTCTCAGCCAAACCGTACTCAATGATGTTGTCATAAACAGGGGGGCTCTGGCCCGGCTGGCCAGCATCGCAACTTACATCAATGAATCTTATCTGACCACGTTTAAAGCAGACGGGCTCATCATCGCAACGCCCACGGGATCCACCGCCTATTCCCTGGCCGCCGGCGGTCCGGTGATTCATCCGGAGGTTCCCGGCATCATTATTAGCCCCATCTGCCCATTTACCCTGACCAATCGACCGCTGATCGTTCCCGATTCCATCGAGATCAAACTCAAATTGGAAAAAGGGGCGTCCGATATCATGTTAACCTTCGATGGACAGGAAGGTCTGGATATCACCGACAAGGACACTATCCTCGTCCGTAAAGGATCCCATCCGCTCAACATGATCACCCTTCCCGACCGAAACTATTTTAAAGTGCTGAAAGAAAAGCTGAGGTGGTCCGGCGGCAGGGTGTGAGGAACCTAATGACAAATGTCGATTGACGATTGATGGGATCGCTTCGCGAAATCTTTTTTAATACAGACAGAATACATTCATTCAACGTTCGATGCCAATTGACGACATCTGAAATATCTCTCACCGTGTTGTTCAAGCCCCGCTGGGGAGAACAATAACACCTTGAACACCTCTCACCCCCATATTGACTTCGTCTGACCGATCTCCTATATACAATAACAGGGTTAAGTAGTTCAAAGTTCAGCGCAGCCGCTGGCATAAAAAGCGGTCAGTTTGATCGAGAAAAAAATTTTGAAATTTTCAAATTAATTCTCAAAATCAAACGTTTGCCATAAACCTTACGCCGTGAGCCCTGCGCCTCAAACCTCTGACCCCGCGAACGGATGAGTACATACTAGTTGCCTATATATTTCCTATGACCGGTATCGCTATATAAATGAAAAACCAGTTAATCAGAGCGGTTGTCGTTGTGATATTAACCCTTATTTCCGCTAACGGAAATGGTGCAGACCCCCGTTCGCTGATCGAATCCAAGAAAAGCGGAACCATCGATTGGACCACCGGTGTCGTAAAAGCAAAAGGTACTGGAGCTCCGGCGCCATACACCTATCCTCCCAAACCCAGGACTCAGGGTGAGGAGATCCTTTCAGAAGCCGTCACCAAAGCGGGCCATAATCTTTTGGAAACCATTGTCAGCCTTCGCATAGATTCCCAGAACCGAGTTATCGATATCGTCGAAAATTTTCCATCTATCATGAAACAATTAAGGAATATGGCTCAAAATGCGCCGGAAATCAAATCACTGAGGAAACATAAATACGACGGAACCGTGGAAGCCTGGTCACAGATGTCACTTAGTGGTGGGTTTTCCCAACTCATTCTACCTCCGGAAATCCGGCAGATCGAACCCATCAAACAAGTTTTTAAGCCCAAGAGTCCCTCGAAATTGCTAACTCGCTCACGCTCATCGGAAGTCTTTACCGGCATGGTGGTGGATGCCAGAAATATTCAGGCGGTACCTGTCCTTGCGCCTAAAATAATGGATGAAAACCTGCAGGAGGTGTTCGGACCGGCTTTTGTCAGTCGTGAATTCGCCGTCCAGCACGGCATGGTTCGATATACGACCGATCTGTGGAAGGCTAAATTTCATCCACGACTTTCTTACAATCCATTGATCGTCAAGGCCCTTAAAACAATTTTGCCGGGCCGTTGCGACTTTATCATCAGCAACGCGGACGCCGCCAAGCTTCGCAGTGCCTCGGAGCATCTGCTGTTCATGAGAGAATGCCGGGTGGTCATCGTTCTCGATCCAACGTGACGGCTGAAATCAGAGGGCAGATGTCAGAGGACGGGCATAGCGCATGGAGCATAGGGCATAGCGTAGAGGACAGATGTCAGATGTCGGACAACAGAGGCCAGATGACAGAAGTCCGATGACGGAGGACAGATGACGGAAGGCGGAAGAGAAAGGCAAAGGGCATGGGGCATAGGGTAGAAGACAGAGGTAAGAAGGAAGAGGTCAGATGACGGACGGCAGAATTCGGAATGCGGCCTCCGGCCCGTAGGGCCATCCGCCTACGCCCCGGCGGGAAGGCGGAAATTTTATGCCGATTGAGTTTAATGGGTTGATTAGGTTGATTGAGTAAATTGAGTCAAACAGGCAATCTAATCAACTTATTTGCTATTGGATGGGCGGGTTTGACGATAATCAAGATTGATAATCTCGTAAAAAGTCAGTTTTTGCACTTTGCTGTCATTCTGGCAAAAGCCAGAATCCAGTAAATTTAATGGGTTCTGGATACCGGATCGAGTCCGGCATGACGATTCGATAACTTTTTACAAAACCGTAAAGATTAAGATTTACTCAATTTGGCAACGACCAATTGTGGTATCCACCAATCTAAACGCTTTCAGAGTTAACATAAAAGCTCGGCCTGCACCTTTCTTTACCTAAAAAAAGTTAGGGAATACTGCAAAGATAAAAATCATTTTTTTATGCATTGACTAAGAAATCAATTGCTTATATATTTGGTTGAAATAACAGACTCTTACCACAAAGATTTCCTTATCATAACGCGCTGAAAAGCGTATCACCAGTTGGATCCATAGCACATGGCACAGATCCCTGGATTCGAATACGACATCTTTATCAGCTACACCCACAAGGACAATCACAGTCCAACCGATGCGCCTGGGTGGGTGGACCGCTTTCACGCGGAATTGGAAAGCTGGTTAAAATTTCGGCGCGGAAAGTCCAAACTTACCATTTGGCGCGACAAAGCGCTCGACGGCAATACCGAATTTAACCTCTCCATCGAAAATAAGATCAAGCATTCGGCCCTTTTGTTTGTTCTCAATTCTCCGAACTATGGCCAATCCGACTATTGCCGTAAGGAACTGGAGTGGTTTCACAACTACCACGGCGATCGCCCCGGTGGTTTGGTCGTGGGCGAACATCATCGCATTTTCAATATACTTCTCCGCAACATTCCCCAACTGGAGTGAAATGAAAAATTGGGCAAGACCAGCGGGTTTGCCATGCACGACGCTCCATCCCGGGAGGAATTAGGAGATTTTACCTCACCGAACGATAACCGATTTAAAATACAACTGAGGCGTATTGTTGATGCCGTCGAAGCGACCCTGGATGAATTTTCAAAGCTCAAACCGGCGCTTGAAGAACGCGAAGCCCAAGACCATAATGTGACGATTATTGTGGCGGATGTGGCTGACTCCTTACAGGATTTCCGTGAACGCATCATTGCCGAAGCGGCGGCAAAAAAAGTGCAGCTCCTCAGTAACATCCAACCGCCCATGGAAAGTGCGCCACACAGCACAAGCGTCGTAAACGCCCTGTCGAATACCGACCTTTCGATCCACCTGTTTGACCAATGGCCTGGACGAAAAATAATTGATGAAAGGACGATCACGTATACCCGCACACAATGGGAAATTGCCCTTAAAAGCGAAGCCAGAAAGCTGGTCTGGCAACCCGTGGATGATGGTCAGGATGAAGGCCAGCGGGATTTCCTGGATAACCTCGCTAACGGGGACAGATCTTCAGGGCAGTACGAATTTGTGCGGGCGGCTCAAACCGATTTTATAAACGTGATCCGGGAAAAAATTGACCTTTTACGGCATCCCGCGGGAAATGGCCGTCCGCACCGTACTTTTTTGGTAGATACCCATCAAAAAGATCAGCTCCACGCATTTGAACTGGCCGGTTTTCTCGCAAAGAACGACTTGGATGTGGACTTCAATCAAGAATCCCACGATCCCAACCTCAGTCTCACCAAGTTTGAGCAATCCAT
>JASFFJ010000681.1:0-4260 GCA_050124355.1 Desulfobacterales bacterium
TTTCGGTCAGCAAGACAGACGGTGACGGCCTTGGGGCGATGCTTAAGGGACAACCCGTGACCGAACTGCTGGCGGCGGCCGACAGGGGGATAGCTCATCATCTGTTCGACCAAGTGGGACAAAAAGGGGACGGGGTTCACGTCAGGATCCCCAATCCGGACGACCTCCCTGAAATCGAACTGGCGCAAGCGCTCGAGACGGCCTTTTCAGTGACTTCGGGCTTTGAGACGAGCGGTGACCGGTTTCAGCAGGTCACCGGCAACTTTGACGGTGCCGGCCTTTCATTTGGACCGGTGCAGTGGAATTTCAAGAGCAACACGCTGGTGCCATTATTTCGGAAGTTCCAAGAGACGGACGAATCTGCTTTGCGCGCGTGTTTTAGCGACGAGACCGACTACGATGAGTGGCTTGAAGTGTTTGACCTGCCTGTTGCGCATCAGATCGCTTGGGCCAACGATATCAGCACCGGACGGGGCGGGCATGATGTCGTCCAGCCCTGGAAGGGATACTTACAGGCGGTCGGTCGGGTCGAGAAATTTCGGGCGATCATGGTGGAGCAGGCGCTGCGCAAGTACGGTGCGCGCCTGTTGAAGACGGTCAAATACCTTCAGGATCTAAAGCCGGGCGTTCAGATCGACCATCTGCGTTGCCTATGCTCTCTGTACGACCTGGTCATTCAACAGGGTAGTCTCGATAAGGCCCGTCAGGAAATCGAAGATCGCGTGAAACAGGAGAACCCGCGGGATCAGTTTGAGCTCGTCGGGATTGCGGTTGAGGAACGCGGTCGCAAGGCTCACCCGCAGTGGCAATCCGATTGCGTAAGCCGACGACTGGGTATCTTACATGGCGTCCCCAAGACGGTCGAAGACCGTCAACGCGCCAATATCAACTTTTATATGTTGCGCGATGTTCGCATTCGTGGGGCGCAAGAGCTGATGACGGCCGATGTCAGTGATCAGCTTGCCCGCGTGAGCAAGGCACTTGCCTCAGGAGATTCGCTTTTAGCGTAGCTCCCGATACAGTATTTGGATCACCAGAAAGGGGGTAGGTCATGACAACGAAAGCGCCGCATAAACAGAGCAAATATGTTACCCAAGCAATAGAGATTCTCCGCAAAAATATTCCCACGCCCAATAACATGGAGATACTCGGACTCGTCAAACAACTGAAACGGGGAAAAGCCTTCGGCTATGCTCAGAGGCTGCTTGAGCAGACGCGAGAGTCTCTCGATGCGGAGACGGATCCCCTCCAAAAACTCAAACTCGCCCAGGAGCATGCGTTGTGTACGTATAAGGATCCGGATTTGCCGGTCAGCGACCGTTTGGACCGGGCGTTGCGGATTCTGGAGGCGGCCGATGGCTTGCAAGAAACTCAAAATCAGGAAACCCTTGGACTGGCCGGTGCCATTTTCAAACGCAAATGGGAGGTCAGCGGTCAGAAAATCCACCTGGAGCAATCATTGTACCACTACCTGCGCGGATATCAACAAGGTCCGGCCAACGACCAAGGCTACACGGGCATCAATGCCGCTTTTGTCCTGGATCAACTGGCCGGTCTCGAAGCGAAACAAGCTCACAGTGCCGGTATGCCTTCTAACACCGCCGAAGAGCGCTGGAAACAGGCCCGGCAAATTCGGACTGACCTGACGGAGACACTACCGCAACTTGCCGATCAGGACGTGACCTTGAATGAGAGCTACTGGTTTCTGGTGACCATCGCCGAAGCTTTTTTCGGTTTGGCCGATTATGACCAAGCCGATAATTGGCTCCTAAAAGCTGCCGCCTTGCCGGATATTCCGCCATGGGAATTGGAAGCCACCGCTCAACAGCTGGCGTCGCTTGCCCGGATTCAATCGCCGGATGATCTGCCCAAGGAAGGTTCCGGGGCTTGGGAAACCCTGGAAAATTTTTTGGGCGACCGGGCGCAAGGCGTAAGGACGGCCTTTCTGGGCAAAGTGGGATTGGCGCTTTCGGGCGGTGGTTTTCGGGCCTCGCTGTTTCACATCGGTGTGCTCGCCAAACTGGCCGAACTGGATTTGTTACGGCATGTGGAGGTGCTCTCCTGCGTGTCAGGGGGCTCCATTATCGGTGCTCATTACTACCTGAAAGTGCGAGAGCTTTTTAAACGCAAAGGAGATAAGGAGATCGGCCGGGAAGACTATGTGCGGATGGTGCAGGAGATCTGCCGGGAATTTCTCTCAGGCGTACAGACCAATATCCGCACCCGGGTGGCGGCCGATCTCTTGACCAATCTCAACATGATTTTCAAGCCGAATTTTTCACGCACGATGCGGGCCGGCGATCTTTACGAGGAAAATATTTATGCCAGAGTTCATGACGGGGAAGAGACGCAGCCACGGTGGTTGAATGATTTGTATATTCAGCCCAAAGACGAGGACGAGCAGTTTGCCCCCAAGCATGACAACTGGCGACGATCGGCCAAAGTACCGATCCTGATACTCAATGCCACCTCGCTCAATACCGGTCATAACTGGCAATTTACCGCCTCGTGGATGGGGGAACCGCCGTCGAGCATCGACACGGCTATCGATGCCAACTACCGTTTACGGCGGATGTACTATGATCAAGCACCGTCGCCCCACAAAAAGGTTCGCTTGGGTCACGCCGTGGCGGCTTCAGCCTGCGTACCCGGGCTATTTGAGCCCATTGTGCTGCCGGACTTGTACGAAAGAAAAACCGATGCGGAAGGGGTGGAAAATGTCGGTCCTGAATCTGAAAATCAACCCATAACCGTTCGACTGGTGGACGGCGGGGTCCATGACAATCAAGGCATCATGGGGTTGCTGGAGGAGGACTGCAACGCGGTGATTGTCAGTGACGCCAGCGGGCAGATGGGCAGCGATGACAATCCCAGCAAAGGCGTTCTGGGAGTACCGCTGCGCTCCAACAGCATTTTGATGGCCCGGGTACGGGAAGCCGAATACCGTGAACTGAAAGCCCGCAAACAGTCGGGCGTGCTGCGGAATCTGACCTTCATTCACCTCAAAAAGGATCTGGAAGTCCATCCGATCGATTGGATCGGGTGTGATGAGCCATCGCAATTCGACAAGAAGCAGCGCTCCACCGGTCTGAAAGATGAAACGGATTATGGCGTCTTGAAAGAGGTTCAGGAAAGGTTGGCCGCAATTCGAACCGACTTGGATTCGTTTTGCGATGCCGAGGCCTACGCCTTGATGACCAGCGGCTATCGCATGGTAGATCCCGAAATCAGGTCGCAATTTAATAATTTTCCGATATCGAGCGAGGATCCACCCAAGTGGGAATTTTTAGATTTTGAAGAATCGATGAAAGATCCGTCTCAATCCGGACACCTGCTGAAGCTGCTGAAAGTGGGCAGTCAGCGGGCGTTTAAGATCTGGCAACTGAACATCCCCCTGAAAATCACCGGCTTGGCTTTAGGAGCCCTCGCTTTGATTCTGCTGCTGTGGGCCTGCTGGAAGTGGTCATCGGTGGCGTTGATTACACTGGGAACGATCGGCACAACCGTCGCCTTAGTGATCGCAGGTGCTATTTTCGGCAAAACGGTGATGCGCCTGGTACGCTACCGTGACACCCTGACGGATATCGCCATCGGTGTTGGGATGTCGCTGGTGGGTTGGGTTTTGGCCCGCATCCATTTGCATGTTTTTGACAAGTGGTACCTGCGTGCCGGTAAGATTGAAAAATGATTTCACGAGCACCGGATTGCAAGATAAGGCATAAGAGGATTTATCGATAAGGGCGTTGACTATCAATTACGGCTGGCGCATCTCCCTTTCACTGATTCCCATCAGATAGAGCAGTCCGTCCAATCCCACACTGGAGATGGATTTTTGGGCATTTTTTTTTGACGATGGGTTTGGCATGAAATGCGATGCCCAGTCCGGCGATGCTGAGCATTGGTAAATCGTTGGCGCCGTCGCCGATGGCAAATGGTCTGCTGCAGGCTGATATTTTCCACGGTGGCGATCGTTTTGAGAATTTCGGCTTTGCGCACGCCGTCGATAATGTCACCGCTGACATTGCCCGTCACTTTGCCGCTTTCGATTTCAAGCCCATTGGCAAAAACATAGTCCAGATTCAGCCTTTTTTGTAAGAATTCACCGAAGTAGTCAAAGCGAATCTGGATCCCCAATTCGTGGGCTTGGAAGAGCAGATCTTTAAGGATCGATGAAGATCGATAAGCAGACGGGATTTCCACCAGGATACCCAGAGACAGGTAGTCATGGATGACTGCCTGACCGATATCCAGAATGGTGAC
>JASFFJ010000682.1:0-4260 GCA_050124355.1 Desulfobacterales bacterium
AAATTCGAACCGGAGAGTAACGTACACCCAACTCGCTGGGGGAAAAATAATCGAACGTCGTCTCAAACAAAACGCATCTCCTCTGCCTGCTTCCCAGCACACCATTTCGGGAAAAGCCACCGGCCGTCTGGACGCGCGGCAAAAAGTGACCGGTGAAGCGCGCTATTCAGGGGACATTCGTTTGCCCGGTATGCTGTATGCCGCAATTTTGCGCCCCTCGGCCCATGATGCCATTCTGAAAAGTTTAGATCTCGCGCCTGCAAAAAAAATCAAAGGCGTTAAAATCATTCAAGACGGCGATCTGATTGCCGTCCTCCACCACTATCCGGACGAGGCCCAAAAAGCACTGGCCAAGATAAACGTCGAATGGGAGCAGCCAAAGCCAAAAGTCGACAATCGCACCATATTCGATCATCTTCTTGGTTCTGCTCCGCCTGCGGAGATAATCACACAAAACGGCGATATTGAAACAGGACGAAATCTTGCCGCACAGAAATTCGAAGGCACCTATCTGAATCATTATGTTGCCCATGCGCCCATGGAACCCCATACGGCTGTTGCGCAGGTTGAGGGCCAAAAAGCGACCGTCTGGGCCTCCACCCAGACACCATTCTGGGCACAGCAGGAAGTAGCCAGCACACTGGAGCTGATACCTCAGAATGTACGCGTCATAACCCCTTTTGTGGGAGGGGGCTTCGGCGGCAAAACCAGAAATCAGCAGGTGATTGAGGCTGCCCGGCTGGCTAAACTGGTGGGGAAACCGATCCAGGTGGCCTGGACGCGCAAAGAGGAATTCTTCTACGATACCTTTCGGCCCGCAGCGGTTATCAAGGTAAGATCCGGGCTGGACCGAAGTCAACGGATTGTTTACTGGGATTATGACAATTATTTTGCGGGTTCAAGAAGCTCCAAACCATTTTATGATATTCCCAACCAACGTGTTGCCGCTCGCAGCGGTTGGATGGGCGGCGGCAGCCAGGCACATCCCTTCCCGGTTGGCGCCTGGCGGGGTCCCGGCAGTAATACCAATGTATTTGCCATGGAATCCCAGATCGACATGATGGCCGCAGCAGCCGGTATGGATCCGCTCACATTCCGTCTCAACCATCTGACGGACAAACGCATGCGCAACGTACTCAATGCTGCCGCTGAAAAGTTTGGTCACCGATTCGCCAAGGCCCCCACCAAGAAAGGTTTTGGCATGGCCTGCACGGATTACAAAGGAACCTATGTTGCAACCATGGCCGAAGTCAAGGTCGACGAGACGTCAGGGGTGGTTCAGGTTCAACGGGTTGTTTGTGCGCAGGACACCGGTGAGGTGATCAACCCGGAAGGCGTCAGATTGCAGATTGAAGGCTGCATTACCATGGGTTTGGGTTACGTTTTAAGTGAAGAGATTCGTTTCGAAGGTGGTAAAATCCTCGATGAGAACTTTGACACCTATGAACTGCCTCGGTTTTCATGGCTGCCCAAAATTGAGACCGTGTTGGTAGACAATCCTGCCATGCCGCCGCAGGGGTGCGGCGAGCCGGCCATCACACCCATGGGGGCTGTCATCGCCAATGCAGTTTACGACGCAATTAGTGTTCGCCTCTACGAGCTTCCGATGACCCCCACCAGAATTAAAAAGGCAATAAAAAACAATTCCGCCTAGTTTGAAGTTATAGAATTAAAATGCATATTCATAGTCTTAATGTCTGGCAACATAGTCACCGGTTTAACGCCGATGACGCTCACGGAGAGCGAAATACCAAACGAGTTATATTTTTAACTCTGTTTATGATGGTAATTGAGATTTCTGCCGGATATTTATTTGGTTCGATGGCGTTACTAGCTGATGGCTGGCACATGGGCACCCATGCAGTTGCATTGGGCATTACCGTCTCAGCCTATTACTACGCTCGCCGCCATTCCGACAACCCGAATTATAGTTTTGGTACCGGTAAGGTTGGCGTCCTGGGCGGTTTTACAAGTGCGGTGGTTTTAGCTGTTATTGCTCTGCTGATGGGATTTGAGTCAGTCAGGCGTTTGATCAACCCTTTACCGATCCATTTCAATGAAGCTATTGTGGTGGCAGCCTTAGGCCTAATTGTAAACGTCGTAAGTGCTTTCCTGTTACAAGGAAAACACGATCATGGACATGAACACACTTCGAAAAAGATGCACCACGATCACAACCTGAGGGCTGCATATTTGCATGTATTGGCAGATGCGCTAACATCGTTGTTTGCCATTATCGCTTTAGCTGCCGGTAAGGCTCTCGGCTGGGTGTGGATGGACCCGATCATGGGTATTGTCGGTGCATTAATTATAACAAAATGGTCGTATGGGTTGTTGGTGGATACGGGTAAGGTTTTATTAGATCGAGATGTAAATCAAGAGGCGATTGCTGAAATCAAATCAATAGTAGAATCTGACTCCGACAATCGTATTTCGGATATTCATGTTTGGCGAGTAGGCCCCCATCATTTATCAGCAATAATATCAATTGTCACTCATTTTCCAAAATCGCCAGAGTATTATAAAAAACTATTGTCTGCTTATGATGAAATTAAGCACGTGACAGTTGAGGTGATAAAATGTGAAAGTGAACCTTGTATTATACCTGATCCTTAATTCTTAACTTCGATTGTGGTCATCATGCCCGCCTCAGCATGTTCCTGGATGTGGCAATGGATAAGCCAAATTCCGGGGTGTTCCGGCACGAGGCCAATCGTGACACTTTCCCTGGGACCCACCAGAACCGTATCTCGCGTAAATTGCTCAATTGCTTTCCTGCCATTTCGTTCCAGTACCCGGAAAAATACGCCGTGGATGTGCATTGGGTGAAGCCGCGAGCTACTGTTTTTAAAACTGATTTTCCTGGGCACACCAAGTGGATAATCAACTTTATCGGCGTCGGGCCACAGTTTCTGGTTCATGGTCCACCCGATACCAAACTTACCGCCGCGAATGGCGTTTAAATCCCAGGTTTTCTCGACTTTTATCTCTTCAAACATCTGGGCGGGAATAAAGTTTTCCAACGTCGGGGGAATGAATTTAGGTGAATTAATGGGTTCGGATTTCTCCACTTTGATGGAAGCCAGCTGAAATGCTTTTCTGGTAAATCTGTCCACCACGGCAAAGATTTCCCCTCCTGCATTTTCTGGTATCCTAATATCCAGATCGATTCGATTACCCGGAGACAACACGAATCCGTCAAAAGGAAAGATTTGAGTGACTGGTCTTCCATCCACTGCAATGACGTCGGCGGAGAGCCCTTCGGTGTGTGGAGAGAAAATGCGGGCATTGGAACCGTTTATAAGACGCAGACGGATTCGTTCACCCGGTTTCACCATAAACTCGGGCCGGAATTTGCCATTAATGGTCGGCACGTTGCCCCAGCGACCATCGTGCATAAGATCGTGACCGGTATTAAATTGAGGGTAGATCTTGCCATCTTTTTGAAGTAGCCAATCATCCATCAGCCATACTATATCCCGCGACCAAGGCTGTTTTTCAGCTTCCTCGACAATGAACACCCCTTTCAAGCCTCTTTCCAACTGTTCGCTGGAGTTGAAATGAGGATGATACCAGAAAGTTCCCGCGTCTTCTAGTTTCAAACGATATATGAAATTCTCGCCTGGTCCGACCGGATCCTGGGTGACGCCCGGAACACCGTCCATGGCATTCTCAATACGCAGGCCGTGCCAATGGATGCTCGACGGCTCCTTTAGTCCATTTATGAAATCAATTACCTGTGTGGTGCCTACCTTGCTGCGGATTATGGGGCCTGGGATCTGGTCATTGTAAGACCAAACCGGAGTTTGTGTATCGAAAAACGGAAATTGGTAGTACCCCTCTTTTGCTACCAATTTTAAAGGCTGTCCAGCATAAGCGTATAATTGACCGAACAGCCCCAAAATTAGGGTCGTTATTATCATCCTGAAAATCTTCATTCTATAATCTCCTGGCGGGTCCTCATTAATTATCAAGGTGAGAAATTTTCTTTAAAATAATACATAATTAGAAAGTTTCATGTCCAATAATTAAAAAAGCAGAGGCTTTTCGGACTCTGCTTTTATTTGGAAAATTTATTGCGGTTAGGATTACTTTTCTCATTAGAATTAATTTTCCCTTTTTTGTTTTCTTAATTTGGTATTAATGCTCCTCCATTTCTTCCCATGGATTCCATTCCTTTTCCAGCTTTTTGATCTGAGTTTGATGTTTTTCGTTGGTCGCTGTGTCGGAAGGGCCAGCCATTTCCACCATCATGTGGCT
>JASFFJ010000683.1:0-4258 GCA_050124355.1 Desulfobacterales bacterium
AATCACCAGCTTTGTCAGTTTAGAACTGATTGATCAATTCATTATTACGGTATCGCCAAGACTGGAATTAACATATGAGCTGTACCTCCGTAATTTTCAAAAACCCGTATGAGATTGACCTGCTGCGAAACGACTTGCCGTCACCCCGCAACGGCGAGGTTCTCATCAAAACGCAGATGTCGGCAATAAGCACGGGCACGGAAATGCTGGTTTACCGTGGTCGGATTCAACCGAAGCTGCCTGTCGACGAAACTATCTCGAAACTTGCTCACGAATTCAAATACCCGCTTAAATATGGCTACTCGACCGTCGGCCGGGTGGTTGAAACAGGTCCGGCAGTTTCGGGTGACTGGTTAAACCGGATGGTTTTTTGCTTTCATCCCCACGAAAGCCACTACGTTGCTCAACCGGATCGGCTGATACCCATTCCTGCGGACATTGATCCGGAAGATGCATTGTTTCTGCCGAATACGGAATCTGCCGTCAATTTTCTGATGGATGGACGGCCTGTCATCGGTGAGGCCGTCACCGTATTCGGACAAGGTGTGGTTGGATTGTTGACGACGGCCCTGCTGGCAATGCTGCCCTTAAAATCCCTGGTCACTCTGGACAAATGGCCGATACGGCGAAAAAAATCTTTGGAATTGGGCGGTCACATTTCATGGGATCCAACAGCGCCCGATCTGAAAGATAAATTGACCGCCGTATTGAATTCCCGTGTCGGCATAAAAAACAGCGATCTTATTTTTGAGTTATCCGGCAACCCTGAAGCACTCAACCAGGCAGTTGACATAGCCGGTTTCAACACCCGCATTGTCATTGGATCCTGGTACGGGACCCGTCGTGCAGCGCTAAATCTAGGCGCAGGATTTCATCGCAACCGAATTCGTTTTATCAGCAGTCAAGTGAGCACCCTTGCACCTCAGTTTACCGGCAGATGGTCAAAGGACAGACGATTAACGGTCGCCTGGGAAATGATCCGTCGCATTAAACCGGCTGATTTTATTACCCATCGCTTTGAAATTCAGCGGGTCAAAGAGGCTTATGAATTGCTGGACGAGAGACCGGGGGATACTATCCAGGTTGTGTTGACTTACGAATGAACAGGTTGTGCAGTTCTGGGTTCAGGGTTCTGGGTTGAAGGAATCCTGATAACTCATACTTTGGACCTCATTATACATTAAGAAAGTGGCATAGATTAGCCACAGGCACAAAGGTTAAAATATTATTTTAATGATGCCACCTATAACAGAAAGCACGTTAAAATTGATATTCCATTTTTTGTGCCTTCGTGCTTAGTGATTGAACTATGACCCTGAAGGTATCGGATATCAGAGCTCGAAAAGAATCTAAATGCGCCTGGGATTAATCATTTACGGGAATATCGATACCCTCACCGGCGGTTACATTTATGATCGGATCCTGGTTGAGGATCTGCAATCCCGGGGGGATCAGGTTGACATTATATCACTGCCTTGGCGTAATTACGGACGTCATTTGCTGGATAATTTTTCCCCTGGATTGCGGTTCGATCTTGCTGAACGTGCCTATGATATTCTTTTGCAAGATGAACTCAATCACCCGTCTCTCTTTCTTTTCAACCGCAACCTGAAACGCGATACAAGCCTTCCCATGGTCACCATCGTTCACCAGGTATCGTGTCGACAGCCAAGAAATAGATGGCTCAACCGCATATATCAGGCCGTTGAAAAAAGATATTTAGAATCGGTTGACGCAATGATTTTCAACAGCGATACGACCCGCAGAACTGTGGAGGCCCTGATTGGCGACCGGCGCCCATCCATTGTGGCCTATCCGGCCGGTGATCGTCTGGGACAATTATCATCTATTGATCAGATTGGACCCCGAACTCATGGCGACGGACCACTCAGGTTAATATATGTCGGCAATGTGCTGCCCCACAAAGGCTTATTACCGTTAATCATCGGGTTGTCTCATCTTTCTTCTGAAATATGGCATCTTACCGTGGTCGGCAGTTTAACGATGGATGACCGATACGTCCGCAAAATTAAGAGACTAATACGTCAAAAAAATCTTAGCCGGCAGATCGATATCGCCGGTCCCAAAGACGGAAAAGAATTGGCCAGACTATTCGCTCAAAGCCATGTATTTGTGATGCCCTATTCCCATGAGGGCTTCGGCATGGCATATTTGGAGGCCATGGCGTTTGCCCTGCCGGTGGTGGGATCTTCGTTGGGAGCGCTGAGCGAGTTTGTCGTTCCGGCCCATAATGGTTTTTTAGTCGAACCTGACGATGTTGAAGCGGTCAACGCTTGTATTCACACCTTACATCATGACCGCCAACAACTGCTTAAAATGAGCAGCGCCGCGCTCCAGACATATAAAGAGCGACCCCGGTGGCGGGATACCATGGCATCGATCCACAGGTTTTTAACGCATTTGGAGCGATATCGTCGGTAACTCCTTTTCAGAGTCCATACCATTTTCGCGAGGCTGAAATGTTGGGGCTTGCCTACTCCTCAATACATCGTCGTAACTTTCCAGAAATTCTGACATCGACACACTCAGCCATTTTCGATTATCTCCATTACTATCTTTAAACCCAATATAACATCCGTCCCCCGGAATCTGCTAAAATGCATGGAGCATAGGAAATATTTGCAGATGCCCGCGAAGGTGGTCAGGGCCACGTTATTTAAACAGGTAATCGCTTGGAATAAATAAAACTACTCGCTAATAAAAAACATGGAAATAATCATAGAAAAATCAATTAGTTGACTTTTAGGCCGGATGATGTTTTAAAATAACGATAATAGAATTCAGAAATGCTGTATTTGAGTTTTGACAGCATCCAGAAGATTGACCGGAGTTGCTTAAGAGAAAAAAAGATGAGTTATAAAAAGCCTAAACGAATGTTTGAAGATGCCGGGTTGGTTGATCCGCGCAGTGCTTATCATGTTGATTTGGAGAAGGTGGTAAACACAAAAAATCAAGATTTAAAAACCATGGTGGACCGGGGAAGGTACTTTTCCATTTTTGCTCCTAGACAAAGCGGCAAGACGACCTTTTTCAAAGGCTTCTGTCGCAGATTGGAAAAAGACCCGCTTTATGTGCCGATTCTAATAAGCTACCAGGACTACAAAAATCTTTCAGTGCAACGGTTTTACCACTTGATCCAAAAGTCCATTTACAGGCAGCTTATCAGCAGGCTAAAACTTGTCGGGTGCCCCCAACTCGATGCCATCAAATCATACCTCGACACCCATGTTCTAACCGATCATATCTCCTTTCGAGAGCTGTTTGATGAGCTAAACGGAATTGTGAAACAAAAAAAGATCGTTATTTTTATTGATGAATTCGACGGCATTCCCAGAAATGAATTGGAAAATTTTCTTACTACCCTGCGGGAATTGTATCAAGAGTACAAAGAGACTAATGATAAAGCCCTGTACTCGGTGGGGCTCGTGGGAATTCGCAACATTACTAAACTGATTGTCGGTGGTGTTTCTCCGTTTAATATAGCCGACCAGGTTAAATTGCCCCCTTTTTCACTAAAAAATGTTCGCGATCTTTACGCGCAGTATACCGAGGAAACCAACCAGCCCTTCACCGATGAAGCTGTCAAAACGGTCTACACGGAAACCGCCGGGCAACCCTGGCTGATAAACCGGCTGGGAACGATTCTGACTGTTGAGATCAAGCCTGAGACCACGGAACCCATCACTCAAAAAGATGTGGCAGAGGCCGTAAAAATCCTTCTCTATGAGGACAACAGCCATTTCGACAATATCACCGAAAAGGCCAAACAATACAAAGAAACTTTTATGGATGTGGTATTTAACGGAGTTGAATATATTCCCGGTGATGAGGAACAGTCGCTTCTTTTGACGCATGGGCTGATTAAGGCGCAAGGAAAAGATATCCGGGTAAGTAATCCCATCTATAAAAAGAGGTTCACCAAGACCTTTTTCCGGGAAGTGGCGACACAAACCGACGTATCTTCAATGAGATATTATCTACCGGATAGTCGACTAAACATGGAAAGAATCCTGACGGATTTTGAGCGCTACATTATCCGGATCGGAGCAGCCGCGTTTTATTCCACAACTAAACCAATGGAAGTGACGGGTAAATTTCAACTCACCGCCTGGCTATACCAGTTTGTCTCGGAAGGATCCGGCGAATTGTATTATGAAAGCAGAACAGGGCTGGGGATCATGGATATCATGCTTGTTCACGGACAAGATAAGTACATCGTCGAAACCAAAATCAACCG
>JASFFJ010000684.1:0-4257 GCA_050124355.1 Desulfobacterales bacterium
GTCATATCACCTTTTTTAATACCAGAGCCGAAACCATCACGGGATTTAACCGCGGAGATGTCCTGGGAAAATCATGCAGCATGATATTCGCCAGCCGTTCCAGTCATGACCTGCTGCTGTTGGATGAAACCATTGCCGACGGACAGGCGCGTGCCAGCACCGCGGGTGAGATAATGACCCGTGATGGGCAGGCCATTCCGATGCGTGCGAATTACATGGCGCTAAAAAATGAAGATGGACGTATCGTCGGCGGCTTGGCAACCATTGCTGATATGTCATTGAAGTATCAGTTTAACAGCGCCATAAAAGGCCGCTATACATTCTACGATATGGTGGGCAAAGATCCTGCCATTCAGAAAATTTTTGAAATTGTCCCGGTTGTGGCGTCGAGCGATGCAACCATTCTTATCGAAGGCCCCACCGGAACTGGAAAAGATGTTCTTGCCAAAGTCATTCACAACGCCGGCTCGCGCTCAAAAAAGCCATTGGTCAAGGTTAACTGTGCGGCCTTGCCCGATAATCTCCTTGAATCAGAGATGTTTGGATATGTCAGGGGTGCCTTTACCGGGGCGGAAAAGGACAAACCAGGCCGATTTCAGGAAGCCGCCGGTGGAACCATTTTTCTGGATGAAATCGGTGATTTACCATTATCGCTGCAGGCAAAACTTTTGCGGGTGCTTGAAGATAAAGAATTTTACCCCTTGGGCAGCCGCAATACAACGAAAGTTGATGTGCGTATCATTTCGGCCACCAACCAGAACCTGGAGCGACTGGTTGCGCAAAAACGTTTTCGGGAAGATCTGTTCTACCGGCTGAATGTGATGCGCCTGGAGCTACCCCCATTAAAGAATCGAAAAGGAGATATTCCGCTTTTAATTTCCCATATACTCAAACGTCTGTGTGCAACCCGGGATACTCTGGCTGAGAAATTTTCCAATGATGCCATGGAGGTGCTGCTAAATCACGATTATCCCGGCAATGTCAGAGAACTGGAAAACATTATTGAGCATGCCTTGATCGTCTGTCAGGGTAAAATCATCGAGCGAAACCACCTGCCGCTTTCCCTCCAAGCCGCCATTACGCTGCCGGTGCCGGCCGAAGAAAAACTGCCGTTTGATAAGGAAATGCAATTTAGCGAGAAAAACATCATTATGGATATGTTGCGAACCTATAATTGGAATAAAGGTAAAACCGCCGCTGCCCTCAATATCAACCGCTCCACTTTGTGGCGCAAAATGAAAAAATACAATATTTCTCACTGATCGTGCAGACCTGCACCAAATTCCTGTGAGTTAATTGAAACTTTTTAGGAAATTGATGAACTCTAAAAACCTTTATAGTTTGATAACCCTTGATTGTAAACCATTGAAATTAATAGTTTTGACCTTCTAATTTGGTGCTTTTTGTGCATTTTTGCGGCGATATCAAAATTGATATTGCCATAAAGTTGATGCATCATTTTGCATTGTGTGTTGCAATTCGTTGCAATGACAACTTCCAGCTCATTCTGAATGACATATTTTATCTTAACTTATTAAAATTTTGTTATTTTTTTAATTAACGATCTATTCGGTCTTGCTACCCTCCTTCCTCGTCAGGTTGTCTTATGTTGCATATTGGCAACAATCAATTCCTCGTAAAAAGTTTAACACCCGCCTCAAAAAATTTTTAACCAATTAATATCATATATAATATGTCTATTGCTGCCCACCAAGTGCCTGTCTGGCACATTTAATGCTAAATTGTTGGGCAGGTTGCCAGAACAGCAATGATGAATGTGTAAATATCCAATTCCTTTATTTATTTGTCATTGCAGCGAGGCTTGTGCCGGACTCGATCCGGTAGCCGGAATCCAGTAAATTAAATGGTTTCTGGATGCCGGATCCGTCATCCCGGACTTGATCCGGTACCGGCATGACGATGCGAGAATCTTTACGAAAGTGTCGATAATAAGACCGCTATGAATACCGTCACCTTAAAAAAGAATGGCACCATTGTCTACAATCATAAAAGGGTGAAATCTGATGCGATTGATTTGCTCAGCGCCCAAATTGCGCTTGAAGACAGATACACTTTGCGGAGCTTCTTTAGGATGCTCGATAAATACACGCTGTTTGTAAAGCTAAATGCGTTTCTCCCCATCTACACGGAGCAGTACCACACCTGTCCGGAAAATGGATGTGATACAGGCATGCTTGATTATCTCGAATTTGGCAAGACGGTCGAGATGATCGGCGTCCCGGACAAGCGATTGGAAATATACAACTCCCTGGTTGGGTTTCACGCCGGTGAGAATTCTGAAATTAGATCCATGCAGTTGACGCATCTGCTGGATTTACCGCTAAAGCTTGGTAAACTCAAACACATTGTATTTGGGGACCGTGTCGATCTTTTCGAGTTTGATACCGTTTACACATTATTTGAGCTCATTGATGGGATTGCATGGCAACTCAGCTTTCACGTCACTCCCGAACAGTGCGAACTAAGGAGGTAAGATATGTTTAAGAAAATTCTTTTTGCCACCACCGCTTCACCCACTTGCGATAATGCCGCCAAAGTCGCTTTCGATTTGGAACTCAAGTGGGATGCGGAGCTTATTGTCTTTCACGTCCTTGGTATTCCAAGTCGCGGCTTCAGCCCCTTTGTGACTGATGTGAGAACTGGTGAAATCATGGAGCCCGACCCGGACTATGTCGAGTGGGTTAAGGAAGAGATGAAAAATACCTATGACAAATTGCTGGCTGACAGCGAAAATTCACGCATAGAAGCCGCTGTCGGCGTTCCCCACCGTGAAATTTTAAGAAAGGCCCGCAAGGAAAACGTCGATCTGATCATCATGGGCGCCCACACCCGTCAAGAGGATGTTGGCGCCACCCGTTACCGTAGCATCGTCGGCAGTACCATGCAGAAGGTTGCAAAATCCGCCCGCTGCCCGGTGGTGATTATCAGCCGGCCTTGCACGACATGCTGGAAATTGTTTTCCAACATCGTTTTTGGAACCGATTTTTCCAAAGCGGCTGATTATGCCTATCGGTGGGCCTATAATTTAGCCAAAGAAGTTGGCGCCAAACTCCACCTTTTCCATGCCTGCGATATTAATACATCCGCCGCCGGAGTCGTTATGGGACAGGAAGAGATAGAACATCAGCTACAAGAAGCAAAAGCAAAGATGGAAGCGCGGTATGTATCCAAAATAAACGGTTATGACAATTATGACATCGAAGTTCGTGAAGGTACGCCTTACATTGAAATCCTAAAGCTTGCTCGTGAGAGGACAGGTGATCTGATTGTCATGGCACACCACACCCGAGAAGTTGATCCGGAAAAAGCAGCCCTTGGCGGTACGGTTGAGCAGGTGGTTTTACGATCTGCCTGCCCGGTGGCAAGTGTCAATCATCCGGACAAGGTGGTTGATTTGTAATCATCGCTGTCGGCAATACCATCTGCCGAAGATGGAGTGTTTAGAATGAAGAAGAAAACAGTTCTGATCGTAGAAGATGAATTGGATATGAGGATTTTTATTTCCACCCTGCTTGAAACCAGCGGATACCAGCCGCTGATGACAAGGGATGGGAACGAAGGTCTGCGCAAGGCCAAGGATGTTTTCCCTGATCTGATCATATTAGACGTCATGATGCCCGGAGAAGGCGGGGTTCAGATGTTTCGACAGCTTAAAACCGATGATACCTTGTGTCGTATACCGGTTATCATGCTTTCAGCCGTTGCTCAAAAAACATTTTCTCATTATTTAAATATGGTCAACGCACGTCTCAAAGAACCTATTCCGGATCCGGATGCCTACATGGAAAAGCCGCCGGAAGCCGAAGATCTACTTA
Source organism: Desulfobacterales bacterium (assembly GCA_050124355.1). GTDB lineage: Bacteria > Desulfobacterota > Desulfobacteria > Desulfobacterales > JAFDCJ01 > JAFDCJ01. The sequence continues at coordinate 3,837 of JASFFJ010000684.1, forward strand.
AGATGACCGCTACGCTGATCGGCTAGCGGATTGGATTTTTAGACACAATTCAGCGCCGCCACTGGCCTGAAAAGTTTACCAGCCTCAAGAGGGCGACCAGTTTGACAAAATGAAATCTTTTCGCAGCAAGCCGCTGAGTAGCATATAGTTAGGATTTAACTCACTTTTATCGCAGCAAGCTGCGGGAAATTAAACCCAGGAGAAATTGAAGATTAACCAAGCAATGCGGGAGTTGAGTCAATGCCTACCAAAAGTGACTGGGATTGGGAACCAGGCCACCGCGAAATTACAGATGTCGCGCAGTGGCACCATCAGTATAACTGGGTTGAGGAACCTTATGTAAGTCCTAACGGAGAAAACCTGGCGGCCATCGTTAACCTGGCGGAAGGGGAGTTCAATGTCTGCGTTAACGGCGATACTT
>JASFFJ010000685.1:0-4237 GCA_050124355.1 Desulfobacterales bacterium
TCCTTGGTTCGAGCAGTCGAGAAAAGAACTACATTGGGCTGTCTCAGGGCCAACTGGTAGCCCCGGGCCCAGGTTAACACCTGAATTTTGGCCGACAGGTTCAATCGGTGCATAATCTCACGCACAACTTCGGTGGATGAACCTGTCAGGATACCGTCTTTTATGAAATTAAACGGTGGATTTTCTTCGCTGATAATCGTAAGCTCCTGTGCCAGTCCGCATGTGACCGACAGCAGAAAGACAAGAATTATGACAATGACCAATTTAGGCTTCAAAACAATTTTTCCCTATTTATTTCATCCCGGAACAGTGGGTGCCCAAAAACCAGCTCTGCAAAATATTTCAGGACGAAGGCGGGGCTGGCTTCTGACCCGGGGTGAATCCTTACGATCTGACCGGTCGCCAAAGAATCCCATCATACCAGATTCTAGAGAAGGGTTTCCCCACGGGTACTATGGCGGTTGACAGGTCGTCGTGTGCAATGCGTATTTCCTCATCCCGGTACTGCGGATCCCATGGCTCAACAATGACCGCTCCTTTGGCCAAAGGCACTAACCGGGGCAAGATAGCCTGACCCCAGGTTCTCCGGGAGCATTCGGTTCGCAATTCATTTAAATTCCGGTAACTCATAAGTTCGTGCAGGGTCACCAGGGTTGGGGGGCTCAACGGAATTTTGCCGTCCATGTTACCTGTCAGGCCTTCCTCAGGACTTATCCAAAGTCCCTGAACCGTTTCATTGGCGTCCGGCCGGCAATGCTGACCCGCCGGCATGTCGGCCATGAAAAAGCGGGTATCAAATCGGCGCTCCATCAGTTCCGGGGTTATCCAGTGAGACCATCGTGAGAGCGCCGTCAGTGTCAAACGCCAATTGCTGCCTGCGACAAGTTTTGCGAGCCAATCTTCGGGCAAATGTTCGGCCTGCCGCAGGCTGCAGACATTTTTCAGTTTCTTCTCGAAACGATCAGGATTGACTGCCAGAAAGACGCCTGCTTCTTCCATAGTTTCGCGGATGGCGGCTACACCGAAACTGAGAGCACTTTCGGCAGTCAGGTCCTCTCCAAACCGGGCTGCAATTTGGTTTAAGTTTAGGTCCGTATGGGTCTTAAATACATTTATATCCCGATCTTGATTATCAAGCATCCCCCCTGGAAAGACATAATAACCGGCCATAAAACCGCTTCCAGAACTTCTTTTTAGGAGATAGATCTGAAGGCTGCCGGCGCGTTCGCGGGTGAGAATAACGGTGGCAGCTTCGACAATATTTCGATCCGTATTTTGGTTTGTATCCATCGGTCTATAATACTACCCTGAATAATCCTAAAGAAAATGAAATAGGATTCCACTTATTATTTTAATCAAACCAAATTCAAATCGGCATCCAGTCCCGTAACTCATCTCATGCTGAGCTGGAAATGTCCATTATTAATCCCCTTTTCTTTTCAAAAATCAAAACGTATCAGATTCGATTACCCGAAAGCGCCCCTAAATAAAAATGATAGTGCTTGACTTTAGTTTCTTTATCGGCTTAATTTTAATAGATATGTCGTACCCATAACAAGGAGGCACCAGCAATTGTTTTCCGCAAGTGAAATAATCGATCTGGCTATAAAGTTGGAAAAAAACGGTGAAGCTGTGTATCGCGGTGCCATTGAGGAGGTGTCCCGGCCCGAGCTTGCTGCTTTGCTGGAGTGGATAGCTGATGAAGAAGTCAAGCATGCCGAGTGGTTTGCCCAATTAAAACTCAACATTGAAACAAAAAATGAAAACCCCTTTGCGGAGGAGATGGGCCGAGAACTTTTGAACGAGATGCTGGGGGAGAAGAATTTTTCCCTTAAGGATGTTGATTTTTCGTCCATTGCAGAAGTTGATGACCTGATGGAAATTTTTATTGAATTTGAGAAGGATTCCATTATTTTTTACGAAATATTGAAACCTTTTGTTGAAGATCCCGTTGCCCGGGACTACCTCAAAAAGATAGTTGACGAAGAAAAACGGCATATCGAGCGTCTAAAGGAATTCATCGACCGCAAAGAAGCGTTTACCACGACTATGGACGTTAGTTGATTATTACCCCCTCCGGGGAGGGTTGGTGCTGTTATTTTGGCGGCCTGCTCCCCAACTTCAAGCGCTGCCCACCTGTGTAAAAAAATTCCAACTATGAAATGGTTTGCCCAGTTTTTCCCTGTGCCTGTCCATCTTAAGGCCCTCAGCCAATCTTCTTTGCATCATAACTAATTAAAATGATTACGTTATGATGATCTATTCAATCCTTGCCATTTTGGCATGATTGCTGCTTTCATAATATCTCATCGTGCTTGCAAATGGTATCGCCAATCGCTAATAGCGTTGGCTGCTAAATAACGCAGGCTCGGTTCTTTGTAAATTGAATTGAGGATTTAATCCTGGTTTATGACGGCAAATACCGACCGGGGGCTATAAAAGGAGCGTTTATGAAACCAGAGCATAGCCGTAAAAAAAGAGAATCATCAGGTGAGAAGTATCCTATTATTCCGTTGGAGGATAAAAAGGACAACCATAAAATTACAATCGAAAATGGTAAAGAAACGCTGGTATTTCTTGTGGATCGGCGCAAAAAAAGGATAGATCATACCATCACGACCCCGGATAAATACGTTAGCCGTTATCACTTTGAAAGCAAGAATCTTGATCAATATCTCGAGTTATGCCCCCATTGCCGAAAGCCGACCATGGGCGCCTATCAAAAGACGGTAGCCAACAGCGCATTAACCTATCTTGAAACCCGGGAGGAGAAAAAGGGGCGTCGTACCAACCGTAAATTATTTGTCGGATTATTAGCCGGGGGGCTGGTGCTTTCAAGCGCCCTGTATTACCTTCTGGTTCACGTTCTGTCTGGTGCCCGATTCTGAAAAAGCTGAATACTTCAAACCCCAAACCTGATAGCGAACCCAGAATGCCTTGGTACTTAGAAGCGGTTCTCCGCTGCTCTATTTTGACCCGGGGGATTCATTTCCGTCGAGGATATGAAACCTTGCCCCCGACCTGCCCGAACGGTTCACTGCCGGCATTCGGCTTCCCTCCCTATGTCGCTCCGGGGGGTCTGGGGACCCCTCAGAATTCCCGCCAGCTATAACCTGGGTTATTTATGATTACTTAAACTTCTCATTAATTTTCATGCAAGATTCAGGTATAATATCATCATTAATATCGGTTTCTTATATTTTTTTACCCCTGCCCCCATTGAAATTTCATCCAGCGACCTCATATTATAGAATAGTTTTAGACTTTCAAGATTAATTCATTGGAAATATTTTTCGTTCAAGTGAATCTATTTTTCTTTGTCCCTTTCACATTGGAGGTCTTAACATGAAAAATTGGCTAATGATTCTTATTATCCTGCTATTTGGCGTCATCATTGCTGGATTTCAACATACACAAAAACCAAAAAGCGAAATGAGCACAACCATGCATGCTGAAAACAACACTTTAGACATAGCGACATTGGCCGGCGGTTGTTTCTGGTGCGTAGAATCTGATTTTGAAAAAGTCGACGGGGTCGTTAATGTTGTATCAGGTTATACTGGCGGGCGCATGAAGGATCCCACTTACAAGGATGTCAGTTCGGGAAATAGTGGACATATAGAGGCAGTTCAAATTTATTACGATCCTACCAAAATTTCCTACCAAGAGCTGCTGGACGTTTTCTGGAGACACGTTGACCCTACCGATCCCGGCGGTCAGTTTGTTGATCGCGGGGCCCAGTATCGCACGGCCATATTTTATCACAACGATCAACAGCGCCAGATCGCCCTGGCATCCAAAAAGGAGCTGGATGAATCCGGTCGATTCACCAAGCCTATCGCCACTGAAATCATAGCGTTCTCAAAATTTTATGAAGCCGAAGAATATCATCAGGACTACTATAAAAAAAATGCCCTGCGGTACAAATTTTACCGGTATAATTCCGGTCGGGATCAATTTTTAAAAATGGCCTGGAAAAATGAAGCGGCCCAGGCGGACACCCAAAATACGGGTGCAACCAAATACGCCAAACCATCCGATGATACTCTGAAGGAAAAATTAACCCCATTGCAGTATAAGGTCACCCGGGAGGATGCCACCGAACCGCCCTTTAAAAATGAATACTGGAATAACAAACAAGAAGGCATCTATGTGGACATCGTATCCGGTGAACCTCTTTTCAGCTCCCGCGACAAATATGATTCTGGCACCGGCTGGCCCAGTTTTACAACACCAC
>JASFFJ010000686.1:0-4235 GCA_050124355.1 Desulfobacterales bacterium
GCGGACGCCATGATGGGAAGCACGGCGCGGCGGGTGTTGCGGCGATCCAGAAAACCCGTTTTGGTGGTTCGATTGCCCGAAGAAGAGGATTGATAGTTTCAGGAAATGATTAATAAAAAGGGCATATGGAATATTTGGTCCGCTGCGGCAACTGTTTTTCCCCTGTATTTTTTCTTGAGTTGAAAAACACATTTTTATTCGCGATAATCGGCACTCTATTTTGGGGCGGACTACTGGTACTATTTTTTCAGTTCATTTTTCCACAGCTGTAGGGAAGAAAAAGGTATCGTGCCGTATTTCACCCAAGCTTGGTAATCTACCTTAGATGTCTATCCCATGATTGGTTCCAATGAGGACAGCTAGTCATCTGTAATGTTAATGTTTTTCATTTCGCGGTACCCCGGCGGCGGCTCAAACAACCAGTCATCTGTCTGTATGATCATGTCACCATTGGTGTAATTTCTCTCATATCCCATATCAATGATATAACGTTTTCCGGTTTCGGTGTCTTCGTATTCATCCTCTCCCATCAGGGTATTGTGTTCATGCTCCTGAATAATTGAATTCTTTTTGGCACGATTGGCAACTATCTCGTTGTCGATTCTGTTAACTTCTTTTTGCACCTGCATCAGACGCTTGGATATTTTTCTTGCCATGGCGCGAATTTCTTCCTGCGTTGTGGCAACCTTTTCGGTACATTCATTAAATCTCGCTATTGTTCGGGCCATCCATGTCGGATTCATACGAAAAGAGGTGATCACCGCCTTGAGGACCGGTGCAATTGCCTCTACGCGGTCGATGGGGGCGCCGGCAACGACAGCAAAATCCGGCAGCCAGACCGTGGAATCGTTTTTACGGGTGCTGGTGATAAGTGCGGTCCACAATTCGGCAAAGCGCTTACCGGATCTATCATAGGCCACTTCAATAGATTCAGCCCGCACCAGAGGAGGTGTGTGATTATCTGAATGAAAAGCGCGGTGCCATGCATTCGCCAGGGTTGTCAGATTTTTTAACTTTCCCCACTCTACCTTGCTGACGTTGGTCCGGGTTGAGGGAAAGATCATCTGGCGAACGTATTGCGACGGTGTCATGACCTGGGGCATCTGTACCATACCGTTGAGTACCTGGCCCGGCGACATATTCATCGTAAATGAGGAAGTATGGTAGATTTCTATGGGATAATAGGTAATAGAGGCCTGACTTACCGGATCATATATCGAAAAGTAAAGCTTTTTGCCACAACCATCGACAATGGTTCGGATCTGTTGTGGTGAAATCTGCATGATACCGCCTTCAGTTTTCCAGCCGTCCGGTATGAGAACCGTAAAGGCTCGCTCAGTTGTGTCCTCGTATAGTTTGTAACGATAAACAGGGGACCCTTTACCCGAGGGTTTGGATGCATTGCCTCCCGATACTTTCTTCTTCCCGTCTGCCAAGGCACCACTGCTTTTCTTAATGTGGTCTTTCGCATCACTTGACGCCAGTCCCTGCGAGCCTTTGGTCTGGCTTGTGCCTTTTGTTACCAATGGCTTTCCCCTGACTGATTCAATCACTGCTGTGTTGGGTTTGGCAATTTGCAGCACCGTGCCTGTGGCCTGAATCTGGAAGTCAATGGGCTGTCCCATGCCATCCACTCCCACTCCGGAGCCCGATAATTGGCCATCAAATTTAACCCTGAAGGGAACGCCGAGCGCTACCGGAAGATCTATTTCAACGTTAGCGACGTAGTCCAGAACGATGCTCTCAAGATCAACTTTTGTCTTGAGTTCTCCCCTGATAGCTGCCGTCATTAGTCCGGTTGATGGCTCCGGTTTAAGATTTTCGACTCTGAGATCGATTCTACCTTCTAAAATCTCTATCAGGCCAATTCGGCTGACGAGATCAATCCCCTGATATGACCACTTTTGAGCTCTTCGCAACACACCTTGAGGCCATAGTTTTGGAATCAGTGGTGGCGCGAAAGCTGCCACCATTTCCGTATCCCATATCTCCTCCCCGGTGGAACCATTAAACAGAGTAGAACCAGCAGAGCTGTGCGATACACGAAATCGGGTGCCGGGAGAAACGAGATCCTGTTTAACCATCCGGCCTCTTTGTGGATCAAGGCTGTGTAGTGCTGCGGTTTTAATTTCGCGGTTTGCCTCCATGATATTATTCCCGGCCGCTTTGGAGACCTCTTCTCTGAAAACGATTTTTTGAAAAATCCTGAACGGAGATTGATCGCCTGTCTGATAAGTTTCCGTTCCTTCCATTCCAATGGACCGGGCGACATCAAACTTCCAACCGGTACTGATCTGTTGCGGTCTGCCCCCTTGTTGCTTACCTGATGCTACCGTTGAATAAAGCACAAGAAACATAACCAATACGCCTAATATGCAGTGTCTATTCAAGGTTTTACCTCTTTCATTATAGTGATATAGGTTATAAAGTCCTTTTTTTAGGTGGTTGAGTGCTTCTGTTCCATTATTAATCAATTATTTTCTTTGTCATCTTACGATGCCACTTTCTCTGACAGTTTCTCGATAAATAGGAAAAGATGCAAACATCCCTTTTTTGCCCATTTATCGACTGAAACGAATAGCGGTCTGAATATCACAAGGTATAGAATTCACTAACACATATCTTTTATATTAACAATATGAATGTACTCAGGCAAGCTACCAATCAGAGCATAGGGGGACATCCATAAAATTATAAATTTTATGTTCGACCTGCCTACAATACCTACCTAACCCTTGAACCCTGAACCCCGGAACCTCTGAACGTTTACGTCTAGCCAACCCTCAATTCCTCAGCCGTAAGAGAAGAATCCGGCACAACCGCTATCGAGTGGAAGTGAAATTGTTCTTTTAGCCGTTTGATATTCGAATTATGTAAGCCCCGCATTTTGGAGATGCTGCGCGGATTGACGAAAATGGTAAGTGTTTCTTTGATGTCGTTGGCGAGTTCGATCGCCGATAAGGCCATATCCAGAAAAATTTCAGAATGAACCAAATGCCCGAAGGCCGGATGATAGGGCCCCGCCAAAACAGTTGTTCGGTCTTCAAGATCTTCTGAAGCCTGCAGCCCCATGCGGATGACATCGATGCCCGCCTTTTTGAATTTCTGATAGATTTTTTTTACCAGGGTAACACCTCCTTCCAAAGCCATCGGCGCATAGTCGCCGCGTTTATACCATTCGGCAAGGCGGCTGTTTGTGACCACTAAAGTTGGATATATTCGAACGAAGTCCGGCGCCAAATCAGCGATTCTTTGGGCTGTGGTCAGGGCGCTGGTTTCATCATCTCCCGGCAGCCCCACCATCATTTGCAACCCGATACTAACATGTCTCTCTTTGAGTCGCTCAACCGCATGAACGGTATCTGTTGCGCTATGGCCCCGCCCGGCCAGGGACAATACGTGGTCATCCATCGACTGGACTCCGAGCTCCATTGTTGAAACCGGATAATCCTCTATCATATCCAGTGACCGCTCGTTAATGGTATCCGGACGCGTGGAACAGCGGATGCTATCCACTTGGCCGTCTCTAAAAAACTCAACGGCCAGGTCAAGCAAAGATTTAATTTCTCCCCTTTTTAATCCCAGGAAATTACCGCCAAAAAAGGCAATCTGCACCGGTTTTCTGTTTTCGTTCTTATATTTTAAAAATTCTCGAATTTGAAAGCGAAGTTCAGTTGGGGTGGCCATCTTCTGTTTTGTGCCCGTAATCGAAACCTGGTCACAGAAAATACACTGGTGGGGGCAGCCGGCATGGGGTATGAAGATAGGAATGATGAAGGGCCGGGGTGGAGATACTGGATACTCGATGCTGGAAGCTCGATGCCGGATACTCGATGCTGGATGCTTGATGCTGGATACTCGATGCTGGTTGTTGGTTACTGTTTGCTGGAAATGTGAACTATGATTTTGACTCGTTGATTCTTGGAGTTTTTTTGTTTTCATGTTTTTTATTATAATAACCTTGCTTTGATTTTCTCAATTTTTAAAAGTTTCCTTTTTGTAGCTTCAATCTATGGTGGGCAGTTACACTTTAACACCATGTTAAGGAAACATCAAAAGGCATGGAGTGTGGTTTTTTGCCTATTTACATGCTCAACCTTCCCCGGTATACTAAATCATTTCCTGAATTTTGCACGAATCTAAGGCTTTCATATGCAAGTGTTTTCTAATATTGACGGTTTCGTAAAAAGTCCGCGAATCGTCATGCCGGACTTGATCCGGCATCCAGAACCTAT
>JASFFJ010000687.1:0-4231 GCA_050124355.1 Desulfobacterales bacterium
GGGATCGCTGCTCTGCGAAGTAGCTCAGTAATATCAGATCCCGCATATAATTGCTCTAGAACACCTTTATGGGGGCGGCCAATAACGATCAGGTCGGATTCCTCTTTTTGGGCCGCTTTGATTACCTCAGAGACCATGCTGCCGACCACTATATAGACACCGACTTCCATTCCCTGTTCAAACAGATCTTCCGCCCAGTCGATAAATCGAATGTTGGCCGTTTCCCTCAGGCGGATTTCTTCTTCTTTCAAGTACCCGGCTCCCCGATGCATGGCAACCCGGTCTCGCTCGATGACATTGACAAAGACCACATGGTTTAGGGATGCCTTTCGCAGGCTCAGCAGAGACTGTAATGCATCAAAGCCCAGCTCTTCAAACTTTGTCACAAACAGTAATTTTTTTATATCCATGATTTTTGTCGCTTTACATTTGCCAATTCGGTTAAAAGTAATTTAATCAGTCCAGGAATTTTTTAATCGCCTCAGCCAATTCTTCGGGTTCCACTGGTTTTTCCAGATAAATTTCGGGTTCCGGCACCTCCTTGCCGCCAAATTCGGTCAGCGCTTTCTGGGACCTCAGAAACGTCTTTCTGGCTATCCCGGAAAGGATGATAACCTTAATATTTTTCAGCGATCTGTCGGTCTTCAATTCACGGTACAGCCGGATTCCACTCTGTCGCGGCATGAGAACATCGAGAATGATCAGATCAGGATTCTTTTCTTTGATCATCTTGAGGCCTTCTTCGCCATTGGCTGCTTCCAGTGGCGTATACCCATGTTCCTCCAGAACTGTGACACTGAACAATCTGACGTCGGGGTCATCATCTACAACCAGCACTTTTTTGCCCATGACATATCCTCCTTGGGAACAATTTAGGTGTCTATTTCTATTTTGTCGTATTTACTTCGTTTATACGTTATAACAAACTGATATAGCATATTAAACGAATGCCTAATCCGCCGGAGGCGGACTAAATTGTCTAAAATGCCTAAAATTAAAGTATCGCTACGCTCTAATACTTTTTATATCATGGGCAAAATACCATAATTTTAGCTCATTTTAGTTCATTTTAAAAATTAGCTCATCTTGGATGCTACCCGAACTAGATTTACCGTATTTCCCCCACTCTGTCCACAGCAATCATTCATCCGTCAAGCATTCCTTGTAGGGTAATCGGATCGTGAATACAGTTCCCTCGCCCAGCTGAGAATTTACTTCGATTGTTCCGCCGTGTTCTTTAATGAGTTTGCGGGTGACCATTAAACCAAGTCCGGTACCTCGGTGTCCTTTGGTACTAAAAAATGAGGTGAATAGCTGTTTCAAAACCTCTTTGTCCATGCCGGCACCATTGTCGCTGACCTCAAACTTTATGATATTGTTCTCTTCTTTGGTTGTTTTAAGCGCCACCTGCCAGGTTTTATCCATATTTTCATCAAATAAACAGGCATCGACGGCATTGGACATGAGATTTAGCAAACTCTCATGAGTCGTGTTGGGATCCATGGAGACCTCTCCAATGGTATCGTCAAACTGGGGAATTATTTCAACCTTGTGTCTAATGGCCTTGTCATGCAGCAAATCACAGACTTCCTTTGCAATGTCATTCGGTTTGCAGATTTCATATTCCGGTTCGCGTTCTTTGGAATAGGACAGCAAATCCATCACCAGGTTCGATGTCCGGCCGACGTTCCGTTTGATCATCTCCCAGCCTTTTTTAAGCTTTTCGGTATCGTTTTTGTTGATTCCGATGTCGACCAGATAGCTACCCCCTTTTAGTCCGTGCAGAATGTTCTTAATTCCATGCGCCAGTCCTGCAATGGTTTGCCCGATGGCGGCCAGTCGCTCGGATTGGACCAGTTCCTTTTCCAGCCGCTTTATTTCTCTGAGATCCTGAAAAAAGGCGACCGTACCCATTGCTTCATCTTTTTCCTGTAAGACGGAGCCCGAAAACCGTACCGGGATAGTTTGACCGTCTTTGGATGTTATGGTTGTTTCAATCCAGGGGAAGTCCATTGTTTCATCGTCGCCGATGATCGTATCACGAAACTTGGAAGCAAGCTCGGGTGGATATAGCTCCGTCACAGACATCTTGTAAATCACTTCGGCTTGACGGTGTCCGAAGATGCTTTCGGCCTCGGGATTAAAAATGACGATTTTCAAATCTCGGTCGGTCGCTACAATGCCGTCGTTTGAGCTACGGATGAGCTTGATCTGAAAATTTGTTTGTCTTCTTAGTTCACTGGTGGCAAAGTCGATTTTTTTTTCAAGATCGATGGTGTATTCTTTTAATTTGCGTTTAATATCCAGTTTTTCTTTGGCTCTATCCAGTGCTATGGACAGCGCTTCATCTCGAACCGGTTTGTTAATGAAATCGGAAGCACCGTATTTAAGGGCTTCAATGGTATTGTCAATATCACCGTGGCCGGTGACAATGATAACTTCCGTGTTGGGCTCTATCGCTTTTATTTTTTCTAAAACTTCAATGCCGTCCATTCCCGGCATCTTTATGTCGGTAATAACAATTTCCGGCTTATCTTTTGTGAAGGCCTCCAAGCCCTCGGCGCCGCTGAGGGCTGGGATGACTTTATACCCATCTGCCTTCAGAGAAATCCCGAGAACTCTTACAATATCCGGTTCGTCATCAATGAGGAGTATTTTGTCCATGAGTTATTAAAAAGACTGCCGTTTAATAGATCTAAAAATAATTCTTTCCAATGCCAAAACAGGTGCCAATTTTAAGGTGGCGCAAGGTCTACGGCTAAAGGCGCACGGCGAAGGTAGATCTTTCATATTTGCAAGCCTTGCGCCTTTGGCCTTTAGCCTTTCACCTTCTTTATTTCCACCACCTTTTGCCCTAACCACGTACTGCTGGAAACATCAGCTTAAATGTCGTACCCGAGCCGATCTCGCTGTCGATCTCAATGCTGCCTTTGTAGTCTTTCACAATCCCGTAGCTGATGCTGACGCCCAACCCGGTGCCCTTGCCAACTTTTTTGGTCGTAAAAAATGGTTCAACAATTTTATTTTTTACCTCTTCTGTCATCCCGGTGCCCGTGTCGGAAACCAGCACCGTGACCTGATCATCCTCCACAAAGGATTTGATGGTAAGCAGTTTTATCGAATCCTGGGCATCGGTTTGGCTACTTTTTTCATCCATGGCATCGATGGCATTCGAAACCAGGTTGATAAATACCTGCTCCAGCCGGTTGTGCTCCGCCATAATATCCGGCAGATCCGGATCCAGATCGAGATGTACGTCGATATCATGAACTTTCAATTGATGGCCGAGGACCTTGAAAACATCCTTGATGGGAGCGTTGATGTTTACCTTGCTGCGAACCAGTTCCGATTGTCTGGCGAAATCCCGTACATGTTTGATGACACCGGTGGCCCGCTCCACATTGGACACAATATCATTGGCCATGGTCTTTAGGTCTTCGTCCTCAATTTTAGCGCCCCTTTTTAACATCTTCAGGAAAAAGTCGGCACACACCTGAATCACATTTAATGGTTGATTGATTTCATGGGCCATGCCGGCAGCCATCACGCCGAGCGTTGTCATCTTGCCAGCCTGAATCAGCTGGGTTTCTTTTTCCACCACCTCGGTGATATCGGTGGTGGCAACCATAATAATGTTGCGCTGACCATATTTGGCAAGGCTGATGTTGATATTGACGTAAAACGGTTTGCGACCCTTGCGGTAGTGTCGCTTTTTGGTGAATAAAAGGGATTGGTCTTCGGTGAGCGTCCTTAATCCCTGGGCCAATTCTTCATCGGACTCATCGCCGATCTCAAGAAACGGCAAACCCAGTAGCTCTTCACGGTTATAGCCATAACTATCCTGGGCTCGCTGGTTCATATCCAGAATTTTAAAGGTTTTGCTGTCAAGAATGAATATCGGATGAGGGTCACTGTTAAAGAGGGTGCGATATTTTTTTTCCGATTTAATATACTGCTCCTGCAGCATGGCGTTTTCAATGGCCACACCGATGCGGTTGCCGATCAGTTCCAGGACGTCTTTTTGTTCATTGCTGAAATACATTGGTTTTGTGCTGCCGATGCGGATGACACCAAATGTCTTTTTTTCCTTACTGCTGATGGGAACATAGGCGATTGAAGCGATCGAATCACGTTCCAGGGAACAGATTTCATCGGGACATTCATCCGGCAATTCTTCGTAGATGGTGTACTCATTGCTCCGGGCAACCCGGTGGATGATACTGCTTTTGTC
>JASFFJ010000688.1:0-4221 GCA_050124355.1 Desulfobacterales bacterium
ACTTTAAGTTTGTCGTGAGAAAAATCTATCGTCAATTCTGCCAATATAACGTAGACCGATAGAAGGGCAGAATAAATTCAAACATCGGTTGTTAAGGTATTTAAATGAAAAAGTTGCGTGCCGGAGCCGCTTCAGCAGATAGAGGCAACCAATGTTTACCATGCCCGAATTCGCCCAATTGTGTCTCAAGCCAAAGCGTGGATAATGCACATTTTATCGAACCGTTGCATTATACCACCGATACGGACGGCGCTCGGCAAAAACTCCTTGAGATACTGAAAAGGATACCCCGGGTACATTTGGCGAAAGTTGAAAGGGATTATATCCATGCTGAATTTCGGTCCTCAATCTTCCGCTTTGTCGATGATGTAACGTTCTTCTTTCCACCCGACAAAAAAATCATTCATGTTAGGTCCGCATCTCGCACAGGCTATTATGACTTTGGTGAAAACCGCCGGAGGGTGGAGCGATTGCGCGCGAGATTTGAAAAATGAGTCGTATAACCATCGATGGATAACTGCCGTGAAACAACCTGGTCATAATACCGATTCACAAATCGCCAAGGTCATTGAACACCGTTCACCGGCCGGCCGCAATGATTTTGTACAGGGCTGGCATAACCTGCTTAAAAAAATACTTTCTCAAATGGCTCCCTACCTTCGAGAAGGTCATTTGATTACATTTCGCAGGATCACCGATCAGGAGGCTGTATTTTTCGAACAACTCCGTCGAAAATTATCAGTGCCGCCTTCCGTAACGTCCATTTACCTGCCGCCAAGTGTCCGCCACCAGATGTTATACGACCGACCCGCAGGTGAACCCCAGCCCATTCCCGAACATTCTCCTGATAATCCGCCGGATGACGGCATCGTTTTGGCCAGCCGAAGGGCTGATTTCAACGTGGTAATCAATGCACTGATGGCCAAACCGCCTTTTACGCCAGCCATCGATGTTTATGATAACGGACAGCTTTTGGCCGGATATGTTTACAACACCATCGACGAATGTGTCGATAATCTCACGAGAGTGTTGCAGATCCATTTGCAGCCGCCGGAGCCTGATTAAGGAGGACGAGGGCTCAGGTCGGTTTTGAAGTACAATCTTTTTGTTGAATTTTTATCTTTATTATGTAATCCAGGAAATGGATTTGTTGATCCGTTCAGCCAAGTTTTTAAAATATAATTATCGATGAAACTACGAAACGATCCCTATCAGATATTTCGGTACAGTCGGACACCGGCGGGGCTTTATGCCCGCCAAAAATGGCTCGCTGAAGCCGAAAGCTCCCAATGGAAAACAGACTTTAAGGAGACGGTGGACCTGCTTTTGACAGGTCAATCCCCGGATGGATCCTGGCATCACGAGACGACCGCAACCATTAAACACCTGTTCGGGCTTCATTTGACCGTGCGATTATCTAACACACAGGTTGAGTCGGCCCTGGCCTGGCTTTGGGAGAACATCGAAATTCATCCTGCTCAGATTCGAGTCAGTGTCGAAGATGTTGCCGCCGTCAATAATTTAACAGGACTCCCATTTATGCCCAGCCGCTTGGATATGTTTCTAACGGCCGCAACCCTCTTTCTGGCCGCCATCTTTGGTCGCGAAAATGAGCCGGAGGTAGTGGCCGTTTATCAGTGGCTGAGTGATCATGGCATAAAAAATAAGGGCCTCTGGTATGACCGCGCAGGTACCCACAATGTTTTCCGGGCGATGGCGGTGCATCCCGTATTCGCTAAAGACAACGCCACTGCCCTAACGGTGGAATATTATGCTGAATTGCAGACTGAAGATGGTGGTTGGGGAGATGATTCGTCATTTTATCAGACCCTTAACGCGCTTGCACATTTGGAGTTACCTCAAGCGGCGGCACAACTTGAAAGGGCCTTTGAGCGGCTGTACGAAACTCAGAATCGCGACGGTACCTGGAGCATTTCTGAGCCGGAATGGAATACGTTTTTAGCCATTCATGCATTGAAAAACAAAGGGCTTCTGTAATAGAAAAAAGGCTACAAAGTCGGTGGCGTCAGTCCAATTACTGCTTTGCTCAAATACTAACTTGCCCCTCGCAACTTTGTAGCCATAACGAAATCTGTTAACGATTAAACCGCAATCAGGAGAATGATAACATGGATGTTAAGAGACTTTTGTGGCCAACCGATTTTTCGGAAAACGCTGCCCAGGCTTTGCCGGTGGTCACGTCCCTGGCGCAAACATATGGGGCCGAGATTCATATTTTATACGTTTTAAAAGACTACCCCGCCGTAGGTGCATCATACGGCGATTATGATCCTGCTGATATTGAAAAAATGCAGGAATGGGAAAAACAAACCGCGCATTCGCGCCTGGACGAAATATGTGAAAAATTTCTCGATGCCTGTCCGCTCTATATACGGCACATCAGCGTCGGGGAGCCATCGACCGAAATTCTCAAACTGATCAAAGAAGAAGAGATCGATCTCATTGTAATGGCCAGCCGCGGCAGCGAATCCCACTTTGATTTCGGCAGTGTGGCTGATCGCGTAATTAAGTGCACCTCAACCCCAACATTAATCGTGCCGGTTTAATTTATACAGGATTTTCTTGGACTTGTATGTCTCGATCCTGTTTATCCTTTCAGGTTTCCGACATATAGGGTAATCCTCAATTTTCAGTTGTCAATATGTTGCTCTCAATAATGATATCTGCAGATATTCCAGGTTTTAGAGCTGCTTACAAGCCTGTACTTATATTATTTAAGAAGGACCGTAAATCCCAAAATTCTAATAGAATTTTTCAGCTTTTTTTCTTTGAATTTTCAGGATCTGAAGGGTTGGTATTTTGCCAAAGGGTGCTTTTAGATTCAAGCGCTTTTTTTCCAATAGTATTTTCAGGCAAGGGAGTTGGTGATTTAACCGTGGAAATGATTTAGGAAGATAACAAATCTATTGGAATGGTAAAATCTTCCGGGCTCAGCCTGCCCGTAAATACCGCGACTATGTTCTTCTCTGGCGCTACCATTATAAACTGCCCCTTGTTACCAGCTGCGGTGTAAACATCGGGACTGGCTATCCACCAATGATAACCGTATCCAGGTAGCAGCGTTGTATCTATATATTTGCGGGTTGATGCACTTATCCACTGAGAAGATATTATCTGCTTACCATTCCATAATCCATTATTCAGATAAAAATAGCCGAAGAGCATTCGCCAAAAACGTTGTCGAACTGCGGGGTCCGCCTGCATTAAGGAGGAAGGGTTCAGTATAGACCATGAAGCTATCTATAAAGCGCAGCAGTATTGCCATCAACAAGACACTTCTCATTGTTGGCAGTTCTATATAATAGAACACCTTCCAACGGAATGCCCCATCAATGGCGGCTAAATGGTAGAAGGCAGCGGGTATGGTTGTTAAACTGGAATAGCAAAGCAAAACAACAAGGCTAGTCCATGCCAAATGTCCATTAGTACAATGGAGACCCATGTATGAAATGCATTTAACCTCCAGTCAAAGTCGATTCCCACTGTTGAAAGTACTTTCCCAATTAACTCTAAAAATATGTGCCAAATAATTGCTATCATATTCCAGGGGACTAATAAGGGCAGGGACATGGAAACCAAACATACCGCAACTAACGTCCCTTTTTAAGGATGTTTACAGCGATGGCAATGCCCAAGGGAATTTCAATTATCAAAATGATAGCCGAAAATAGTAAGCTGCGGCTTAAGGTTTCCCAGAAACGGCTAGCGTGTAATACTTCTCTATACCACTCAAAACCAACCCATATCTTGGACTTTAGGGTGATAATATCGTGGAAGGAATAGTTCACGACCATAATCAATGGAATAACCGCAACAAAGCCGAGCAACCCAAGGGCCGGCAGTACGAATATCCAAGCCTTATTATCCGCTGATTTCACCATGACCCGCCACGACTTTAGTGAACCCATTCTACGCCAACAATTAGCAGCAGAAACCACGAAGGGATGCAGAAAGAGGGGAGACCGAAAACGGTATTGATGAGTCCCGTGCTATACCCCACGAAACTGGGCAATACCAAACCGAAAAATTTTCCATTCAGGAAAATTGGCGGTATCATCATCAAGAATGTGAAGAAGATAAAAGGTAAAAGTCGCGTTAAAAACTGGTGCTTTAAGAACTTGCCGCAACTCCATTCAACCCGGCTTTCTTTTGGAACATATCCCGCTATGACAATAAACAACACCATATGGAAGGAGTAAA
>JASFFJ010000689.1:0-4218 GCA_050124355.1 Desulfobacterales bacterium
TCGACATCAGAAAGATGACCTTGCAGGAAGTTTGCTTCATCGGAATCTATACATACACGCGGGAGGATTTCAGGGCCGCCGTCGAAGCCCTGGCCGTCGGTATGTTCGGCGGCCTCGAATGGGTAAAGACTATGCCTCTATCCGAAGGTGCCCGCGCCTTCGATGACCTTGACAAGGGAAGCGTCCCGGCGGCCAAGATTGTGATGGTACCGGGACTGTAGACGGCAATGACCAAAAGGACTGCCCGGCTTCCGTATGGTGAATTTTTGCCACCTGACCATCCTCGGGGATAGACCACTGGTGGCCCGTATTTACCCGGACTGAATATTGGTCCAATTTAACCCACAAAGACAATTCGGAACAAGAAAATGAATGCGAATATCCACCCAGCCCTTGTTGGATCGCTCAGCTCTCCCAATCCATCCGTAAAGCTCATCAACTTCAGTCCTGGGCCCACGTCATTGCCAAAGGCCGTTGAGGACGAGATTGCTGCTAGCTTCAAAAAGCCCGGGCTTACGTCTCTGGCATTATCGCACCGGTCGCCGGAATTTCTGAATATCCTCGACCATGTTACAGCGTCTGTTAGACGGATCATGGATTTACCGGAAGACTACGAAGTGCTTTTCACGCACGGCGGTGGTCACGGACAGTTCGCCGCTGTGCCGTTGAACCTCTGCCACAACAAGTCGGATGTTGCGACATATATTGTTAACGGCACCTGGACGGAGAGGGCCCGCGACGAAGCTCAGAGATATTGTACCGTCCACACCATTGATGGAAGAGACCCTCACACAGGGGGCTATACGACGTTCCCCGAGTTGACCGAGGAGGAGATCGATACCAATAGCAAATACGTCTATCTTTGCTCCAACGAGACCGTAAATGGCATCGAGATTCACAGGCTTCCCAAACTTCCGGAGGCGCGTCGCAAAATTCCCCTGGTCATCGATGCGAGTTCAGACTTCACAACTAAGCCGATCGATTGGCACGGCGACGGCGTTGGGGTGCTCTTTGCTTGTGCCTCGAAGAATATTGGTCACCCGGGTGTCACCCTGACGGTCGTTCGCAGGGATCTTCTCGGAAGGGACAAGGCATCTCCCCTTTGCCCCGGGGTTTTTAATTACACTATCTCTGTAGAGGCTGGCAACCTCTGGAATACCCCCGCGACCTTCAACATCGAAGTCGTTGGTTACCTCATGGACTGGCTCGAGCGCGAAGGTGGTGTAGCGGAGAACGAGCGCCGTTGCATCGCCAAAAGCCGTATCCTTTACGGTGTCATTGATAACTCTGGTGGTTTTTATGGCACCCCTGTGCAAGATAAAACATTGAGAAGCCGGATGAATGTCCCGTTCAACATCAAGGGGGGAGATGAAAAATTAACCGACGAATTTCTCATTCAGAGCTGGAACGAAGGTATGGTAGGGTTGCGCACCCTTACGCCCTTTGGAGTGGGAGAATATCTTAGGGCGAGCTTGTATAATGGGATCACTGAGGAGGACGCCGCCAACCTCGCTGATTTCATGCAACGCTTCGCTTACGAACATTCAGCGTAGAGATCGTGGCCGTAGATGAAAAAAGTAAAATCACCAGTCAGGGGCACGTTACTTTTTGCTGTCTCATAAAAATTAAAACTCTCAGTTTAGGAAAGCTTTAAACAAATTATAGGAGGTGAGATAAATGGTGAAACGAAATTTTTACTCAGAGCTGTCCATGTCGGGTGGATTCGGATTCAATGTATTTACCGATGACGAGATTAACAAAATTCACCTTGCGACGCTCGAAGTACTGGAAAAAACCGGTCTTTATGTTGGTACCGCGGAAGCCCTGGATATTCTTGAAGGGGGCGGTGCCAAGGTAGATCGAGAAAAGAAAATTGCAAAATTTCCATCCTATTTGGTGGAAGATTGTATTCGTTCTGCCCCACCCAAGATCGTTCTCTATGGCCGTGATCCCAAGCATGATGTTGTTTTGGAAGATAAGCGGGTCAGTTTCTGTACCTTCGGACAAGGCGTGTCTATCATGGATCCGGATGGTACCGTACGGGCGTCGGTCAACGAAGATGTCGGCAAGGCCGCCCTGCTCACTGATGCGATGGAAGAGGTGGATGTGTGTGAGCGATCACTGACCGCCGGGGATGCGCCGGATAATGTGGCACCCATTTATGAGGCTGAGGTGGTGTTTGCCAACACGGCCAAGCACACCGTCTATGGCCCGGGCAATGGCTGGCGGGCCGACAAAATCATCAAGATGGCTCAAAGCATTGTGGGTGGGGAAGAAAATCTCAGAGAACGTCCCATATGCACCATCAACTGTTCCCCCACCAGCCCCCTCACACTTGATGAAAATTGTTGTACCGGTGTGATGACAAGCGCCCGCGCTGGGGTACCATGTAACCTGATTTCCATGGTAATGGCCGGTGCTTCCGGCCCGATTACCCTATCGGGTTCTTTGGTCGTGCATAACTGCGAGATCCTGGGGGCAATTGTGCTGCATCAGTTGACCTGTAAGGGCGCGCCGGTGATCTACGGGTGTTCGTCGCTCAGCTTTGATCTGAGATTGACGACAACACCGGTGGGTGCGCCGGAGTGCGGTATGCTCAACGCTGGCGCACCCCGGTTGGCGCAAAAATATATGCTGCCGAGTTTTGCCGCCGGTGGCTAGGCTGACAGCAAAGTGCCTGATGCACAGGCAGGTCACGAAAAGACATTGACCGGGATGTGCGCAGCCATGGCAGGAGCAAATCTGATTTACGGCGCAGGGATGCTGGATTCGGGTTTGATCTTCAGTTACGCCCAGCTGGTCATCGACAATGACATCTTTAAAATGATTCGCAAAGTCATGCAGGGTATGCATGTGGATGATGAAAATCTTGCCGTGGATATCATCAAATCGGTAGGACCCGGTGGTGATTTCCTGATGCAGGATCATACCATGAAATATATGCGAACCCTTCCATCAGTACCCAATCTAATAGAAAGGAACAACCGCGAAAACTGGCTGGCATCCGGTGGAAAAGGACTTGCCGATCGGGCAGCAGAAAGGGCTGCTGAAATTTTGGCGAATCATAAACCCCTCCCTTTAAGCGATGAGGTAACATCCGCCTTGCGCGCTATTGTGGAAGAATCTAATGCAGAAATGGAAGAAATGAAAAAGAAACACTAGTACGAACGTTTTAAAACGCGGCCACAATACCGAACAGGGGTGTTTGGCCGGAGAAAGGAGAATGATTATGAAAACCTTGGAAAAGCTTGAAAGCATGCTCAGGGAAGGTAAGATCACGCGGCGTGAGTTTCTGGCAAAGGCATCTGCGTTTGGAATTGCGACTGCGATGTCTCCGGCGATTTTAGGATCCCAAGCCAATGCGGCTGCCCCTAAAAAAGGAGGTCGACTCAGGATCGGCATGCAAGGGGGGTCTACTTCAGACACCATGGATCCGGCCAAATTTAACGATATCTACCAGCAGATGACTACGATGGGATTTTTGCGTAATCCTTTGGTTGAAATTGACAATCAGGGCAACGCCGTTCCCGATTTGGCAGAGAGTTTTGAGGCCAAGCCGGATGCCAAAACCTGGGTATTTAATCTGCGGAAAGGGGCTGAGTTTCACAATGGTAAAAATGTAGACGCTGACGACGTTATTTTCTCAATCAAACGCCATCAGGATGAGGAATTGGCCTCCCAAATCAGAACCCTCGTGAAACCCATCAAGGCGTTCAAAAAAGACGGTCCGAACCGGGTGATATTCGAATTGGAAGGGGCAAATGCTGACTTTCCCTATATTCTGGCCGAAACCCGTACACCGATTGTCCCCGCCGGTACAACCAATTTTGAAGATGTCATGGGCACCGGCGGATATCAACTGACAAGCTACGAGCCGGGCGTTCGCACTTTGGCCAAACGCTTCCCCAACTATTATAAGGATGATCGTGCCCACTTCGATGAAATCGAAGTTATCATCATGCCCGACGTCAATGCCCGAACCGTGGCACTGAAAACCGGGCAGGTCGATGTGATCAACCGGCCGGACCGCAAAACTGCCCATCTGTTAGGGCGGGCGCCAAAATTACAACTGGTCAACGTGCCGGGTGGCCTCCTGTATACGTTTCCGATGCTTTGCGACACGCCACCCTATGACAATGTAGACGTGCGGTTGGCGTTGAAGTATTCAGTGGACCGCAAGAAGCTGTTAGATACGGTTTTGCGGGGCTACGGCGTGTT
>JASFFJ010000690.1:0-4218 GCA_050124355.1 Desulfobacterales bacterium
CAAGCATCAAAGGTAAAACAATGGATGAAATTCGTATAACGTACCATCTATGGTAGGCGGCGAAGGCTTCGCGAGGGATGTGATGAAAACCGGGATAAATAATTAATTGTACCAGCCAAATTAAAATGAGAAGTCCCCAGCTAACGGCTAAGTTGGCATATGGTAAAATAAAACTCATGTTTTAGAGGATTCTTCGATTGATGATAAAATTCGATGATTTGTCCAAATTTGAGGGGTACCATGAAATACTTTTAATTACAACCTACAAGCAGCACTCTTGAATAGAAGCAAGAATGGCTGCAATGAGGCACCACTTTACATCTCAATAACCTCATCGCCAGCCACCACGTAGATCCGATCCTCAGTTGCGGGGCGGATTACCTGGGTTCCGGTGAAACTGCCGAATGCCGGCAGCATTGCAGCCTGGGGGCCGAAACAGAAGCAAGGCAACGTCTCCTTCAAACGTCCTTTTCCCGTTATAGTGACCGCTGGATGGAGGTGTCCGGAAAATCCATATAACGCGCTGTCACGCCTTGGTTTGTGGGTAAAAATGAAAGAACCCAGTACGATTTCAGTCGCCACCTGATCAAACCGGAATTGAGCGGGAGGATCGCCAGACCGGAGGTCATGATTTCCGGGGGCCAGAAGTAATTCGACCTTTTTGTGACGCTGACGCCATTGGTCGACGGACCGTTTGAAATCGTTCGAATCTTCGATTCTGCCGTGTATCAAATCGCCCAGAAAAAGAAGCTTGCGCGGTTGAAGCTGATCCATTCGGTATGATAATCGCTCGAGGTCGTCAGCAGTTGTTCCCGCCGGTATCGGAATACCGTATTCTCTGAAAATTTGTGCTTTACCGAAATGAAGGTCAGCCACGACCAGCAATTTTTCTTGCTGCCAGAAAAGGGTCCGATCGGGAAACAGGATCAGGTGTTGGCCGAGGAGCGTTTCTTCTTTGAATTTAGACATGTGCCACAAGAATCAGTTTAAAGAATTCACCCCGACAGGCTTCGTACCCGCTTTTTTTTCCAGCTGCAGAAGCATTCGCCTCACGCGGTCTGCCAACTTTTCTGAGCTGATCCGTGTGCGCAGGCGATTGACCATAATCGGAAAGGCCAGCGGTGTGATCTGCGATGTCTCGATCAAGTGCAAATCTGCGCGTGCCATTCGGCGCAGGCTGCGGTCAAGTCGGTGAAATTCGAGTTGCCGCTCCAGGATTTCCCGGGTGGACTGCTCGAGGAGTAAGTTATCCGGCTCAAAACGTTCAAATACCTTGTATAGCAGTCCGCTGGAAGCCTGTATTTGCCCGCCACTCTTGGGTCGACCGGGATAACCCTGAAACACCAAACCCGCAATGCGGGCGATTTCGCGAAACTGCCTGCGTCCCATTTCGGCTGTATTGACACTGTCAAGAATATCTTCCAGAAGCCGGTCGGTGCTGAAAATGCTGAAATCTTCAAAAGGTGCTAGCGGGATTTCCCGGTCGGACAGCAGCTCCAAACCGTAATCATTGACGGCGATGGAAAGCGTCAACGGGACCGAGCGGGTCACGCGATGGGCCAGCAGAGCGCCCAGACCTTCGTTGACAAGGTGCCCCTCAAAGGGAAAAATGAACAGGTGATGCCCATCCCTGGAGACCCATTTTTCAATCAGCAGTGCTTGTTTTGTGGGAATCATCGACCAGCGGGCCTGCAGTTCCAGAATCGGGCGTAAGGCTTGCATTTCGAGGCTATCAAAAACACCGCGGGCGGCACGGTCCAATTGACCTCTGACGGCCGAAGCCAGCTCGGTGGAAAGGGGCATTCTACCGCCCATCCACTGGGGGACCACTCCTTTCGGAGATTGGCTCTTACGAACCCAAAGGGTCATGTCTTTGATTCGAACAAATTCGAGCAGCCGCCCGGCAAATACGAAAACATCACCGCGTTTGAGTTTGGAAACAAACCGTTCTTCCACCGATCCCAGGCGGCGGCCGTTTACAAATTTTACCAGGACAGCGGCATCGGCGGTAATGGTTCCGATGTTCATCCGATGCCGCGCGGCGATTTTTTTGTCTGCCACTTGATAGCGACCGTTTTTTACCGTGATTTTTCTGTACTCCGGGTAGGCCTTAAGTGACGCCCCTCCGGTGGATACAAAGTTTAACACCCAGTCGAATTGCGTGCGTGTGAGTGACTGAAAGACATGGGTTTTTTTTAATTCTCGGTACATTTTTTCCGGATAGAAACCATCCCCCAGCGCCATGCTGACCAGGTGCTGGGCCAGGACATCCAGGGCAAGGACGACTGGAACACGCGGTTCAATCAAGCCTCTATCTACAGAGCGGCGTGCAGCCGCCACCTCCATCAACTCAAGTGCATGGGTCGGTACGCAAACCACGCAACTGGTTTCTAGCGGTCGATGCCCGCTTCGGCCAGCACGCTGAATCAAACGTGCAATTCCCTTTGGGCTGCCTATCTGAAGGACAAGATCTACGGGTGTGAAATCAACTCCCAAATCGAGACTCGACGTGCAGACCACCCCTTTTAACTGCCCATTTCGCAAACCCTGTTCCGCCCGGTCACGTTCGCTGCGATTCAAGGAGCCGTGATGTAGAGCGAAGCGGCCGGTCCAATCCGGACGTGCTTCTAATATCGCCTGATACCATAATTCTGCCTGGGAACGGGTGTTGGTAAATACCAGCGTGCTTGCGGCGGATGCTATTTTCTCCAACACCTGGGGTAACAGTTTCAGACCAAGATGTCCAGCCCACGGAAACCGCTCCATTTGCCGGGGAACAATAGATTCCACCAACAAGGATTTGGGCGCCAATCCCCGGATCAGACAGCCATGTTCGGCGGCCTCTCCCAATAATACGCGCATAGCAGTCTCTGTGTTGCCTATCGTGGCGGACAATCCCCATATCTTCAGATGCGGCCTCCAGGATTTCAGTCGCGCCAATGCGACTTCCACCATGACACCCCGTTTGGATCCCATCAATTCGTGCCATTCGTCGACCACCACCAGGTGCAGGTTGTTAAACTTTTCCCGGGCAGCAGGGTAGGAAAGCAGCAGGTTCAGGCTTTCCGGGGTTGTGACCAACGCGGTGGGGAGACGTTTTTTCTGGCGGTTTCTGACGGAAGCAGCTGTATCGCCGGTCCGGCATTCGACCGACCACGGCAGATCAAGGTCACGGACGACTTGTACAAGGGCCGCCTGAAGGTCTGTCGCCAAGGCCCGCAAAGGGGTTATCCACAGCACTCTGATCTGCGGCGTGACCTTTTGGCGAAGCATTGCCGGATCCGGCTGCGCACCCGTCATCCATTCCAATATCGCGCCGAACCAGGCGGCATAGGTTTTGCCAATGCCGGTTGGTGCGTGTATCAAACCGCTCTTTCCAGCTAGATAGGCATCCCAGGCATTGCACTGAAAATCAAAGGGTGTCCATCCTTGAGAGTGAAACCATCGTTGGGCGATGTCGTGCGTTCCTGACGGTCGATCGGTTTTTTCAATGCCATTCGATCTCATCGTTTTTGCCAATTTCAGGGCTCCTGACCCCAGGTGGTGAAACTTTTCGGGGGCCCTGATATCTATCGAATCTACTAAATCTGTAGTAAAAATATGCGTAAATTTACGACAGATCAGTCGTTCTGAATTTTAAACAACTAGTGTATTTCAATGGTTGATCGTTATGGTGATAACAGAAGCGTTTTGAGCCTTTCAATGGTATCGATCTCTTCGATCTTCTTGTCGCGGCGCCAGCGAGAGATTCTTGGAAAACGCACGGCCAGGCCGGACTTGTGCCGCGAAGATTCCTGAATCCCTTCGAAGGCGATTTCAAAAACCAGCTCCGGTCGCACTGATCGTACCGGTCCAAAGCGTTCCAATGTATTGCGCTGAATGAAGCGGTCCACCTCTCTGATTTCCTTATCGCTTAAACCGGAATAGGCCTTGGCAAAGGGTACCAGAGAATCACCCTGGTAGACGGCGAAGGTGTAATCCGTATAAAGGCCGGCCCGCCTTCCGTGGCCTCGCTGGGCGTAAATCAGAACCGCATCCGCAGTCAGAGGATCGACTTTCCATTTCCACCAGTCGCCTCGCCGGCGACCGACCTGATAAACCGAATCGTATCGCTTCAGCATAAACCCTTCCACACCGCGGCGGCGGGATTCGCCATGCAGAATCTTCAAGTCATCCCAGGTATACGCCGTGACCAGCGGGGATAGGATAAAACGATTG
>JASFFJ010000691.1:0-4210 GCA_050124355.1 Desulfobacterales bacterium
GACGAATCGCTGCCATAGCAGCCAACATGAGTGGCAGCATCAGGGCATCCAGGTGGCAGGAATTATAGACTTCCT
This sequence comes from Desulfobacterales bacterium, assembly GCA_050124355.1. GTDB lineage: Bacteria > Desulfobacterota > Desulfobacteria > Desulfobacterales > JAFDCJ01 > JAFDCJ01. The sequence goes on from JASFFJ010000691.1 coordinate 76, forward strand.
TGATCAGTAGCGGATTCCACCCGTAAATAAGCAGGCCGGTCAACGCAACTTTCACACGGCAAAGCATAGCCAGGGCCGCCAGGTCAAAAGCCGACAGTACCAGACGCCAGGCCCAAAGGCTCCATGGCGACAGGTTATGGGCCAGGCCGAAGGCTGCCTGAGCTAACGGCGGATAGATCGTTCGCAACCAGGGGTAGTTGATACGCTCGAGAATGCCACCGGACTGCCGTGCCAGCTCTGCAAGCGGCGACGAATCGTCCGAAGACATCCCCCGGAGGATCTGGCCCGGCGAATGCAAGTATGGATTGAGACCGTGGGCCACCAGGGCGCCATCCCAAAGATAGCGGTAATGGTCGTCTTCCAGAATCGGGGTTCCAGTCACCATCGTCATACGCAGTCCTAAAGCGATTACCACGATCCAGGCGCGCAGTGTCACGGAAGCCGGCATCAGGCGACAAATTAGGGCTGCGGCAAAGTAAATTGCGCCGGCGGCCATCATCAGGGCCACATAGACGGCGACCGGTTGTTGTTCGACCGGTTTGTGAATTGCCAACGCGTCGGACATCGCCGACACGACCAGAAGAATCAGACCGATCAGAATTCCGCCGGCAGGTAAAATCCATCCAAATGCCTGCAGGACCCCTGCGGGGAGGTCTGGCTGCGGTGCCCCTATTTTTATCCGGCATCTGCGATGGAAGGTGTTGCGACCGATTATGCGACTCCAATAGACGAACTTCTGCAAATCATTGACTTTGAATGGAACTGATCTTCAGCGGCTCAAGGTTGTGTCTACTCGATATAATGTCACCATGCCAATGTCAATTGAAACATCAGCTAATGAAAAAACTGACCAAATCGAAGTTAAAAATGCCAACCAAAGATATTCGATAACCATTGGTCTCAAATGTTTGCAAGAATACAAAGATAATGGAACAAATCATCGAGATTAACCATCTTATCAAAAAATTCAACGATGTCGAAGCGGTGAACGACATTTCTTTTGGCGTCAGAAGAGGTGAATTTTTCGGTTTACTGGGACCCAACGGAGCGGGCAAAACGACCACCATCCGGATGCTCTATGGCTTTTCTCCGCCTACCGATGGCAGTATCAGGGTTTTCGATTTGGACATCACCAAAGACTGGCGTAAAATCAAGGCTCGTATCGGAATCTGTCAGCAGGATAACACCCTGGACCCGGATTTGACCGTAGAACAAAATCTTTTGATCTTTGCGGGCTATTTCTACATCCCTTCGAAGAAGGCCAAAGAGCGATGCCGCGAGTTACTTCAGTTTTTTGCTTTGACCCATAAAAAGGATGCCAGAGTCATGGAGCTTTCCGGCGGCATGGCCCGCCGTCTGATCCTGGCCCGCGCTTTAATCAACGAACCCGATCTGCTCATCTTGGATGAACCGACCACTGGCTTGGACCCTCAATCCCGGCACCAGGTTTGGGAAAAATTGGAAGCGCTTAGATCAAAAGGCCTTACGGTATTGTTGACGACCCACTACATGGAAGAGGCTGCACGCCTTTGTGATCGGCTGGTCATCGTAGACCATGGCAAAATTCTGGTGAATGGAAGCCCAGCCGAACTTATTGCCCGACATGCCGGCGGACAGGTCATCGAAGTCGAAGGTGCCGAACAGGCCTTAATGGACTATATCAAAGCCAAACGGGTTGAGCATGATGATCTCGGAGATCGGGTAATCGTCTATACCTCGGAGGGCTCGGTCCCGCACACCTCCATCAGGGATAACTTTTGCAGCGAGAAATGCGTTTACCGCAGCAGCACCTTAGAGGATGTGTTCTTGCGATTAACCGGAAGGGAGCTTAGAGAATGATTCAATGGGATGCTTTTTCGTGGCGGTTCTTAAAGGTCTGGAACCGAAATCTGGTCACCTTCAAAAAAATCTGGAAGGTCAACTTTATCACCCCGCTGCTGGAGCCGATGTTTTACATTCTGGCTTTTGGTTTGGGTTTCAGCCGCATGATCGGTAATGTGCAATACGGCAGCCTCGAGCTATCTTACACACAGTTTATTGCGCCGGCCCTGATTGCCGTGGCGATCATGTATAATTCCTTTTTCGAGACGACCTATGCCTCTTTTGTGCGCATGTATTACCAAAAAACCTTCGACGGCATGCTAGCCACTCCCTTATCGCTGGAAGAGATTATCGTGGCCGAGATATTCTGGAGTGCCACCAAAGCGGCAGCGGCCGCCGCCGTCATGCTGATGGTTTTGAGTGTTTTCGGATACATCCAATTGCCCGAGGGGCTGTTGCTGATTCCGTTGGCATTTATCGGCGGTTTGACTTTCGGTGCCATCGGCCTGTTTTTCACCGGCATCATCCCGAGTATCGAAATGTTCAATCTGCCGATATTTCTGTTTATCACACCCATGTTTCTGTTTAGCGGCACGTTTTTCCCGGTCTCCAACCTGCCCCAATGGGCCCAACCCATGGCCCTGGCATTTCCCCTGCATCACCTGGTGGAGCTGGCGCGCCTGTTCAGCATCGGCAGCAACGAGACCAACACCATCCTCAGCATATGCTACTTGATTGTCTTCTTATTGCTATTTTCATTCCTGGCTCTGGTTTCCATGAAAAAGCGTTTGATCAACTGAGGCTGTTTGCATTAAAAATTGCCAATCGCTATCAAAAAGCCAAATTGCGACCTATTCAGAGATTTTTATCGATGCAGTTGCTAATAAAGCCACCACCAAAAAAGAAATATACGATAAGTGCTAGGGCCCTTTGCTCTCAACTTTTATCGCCCGAAACGCGCAACCCTCAATCCGTAACTCGAAACCCTTTACTGCGTCCGCCGATAGTAAATCACGGAATCCGTCGAGTAAATTCCCAAAGCCGCCCAGATCATAGCAAATGTCCAGAGCTGGCTCTTTGAAAACGGCTCTTTATAAAAAAATACAGCCAGCAGAAACATGCCGCTGGGACCTATATACTGCATCAACCCCACGGTGGAAAGATAAAGCCTTTTGGCTCCCAGGGTAAAGAAGAGTAATGGCGCAGCCGTCAGCGGGGCGCAGCCTATCAGAAGCAAATCAAGCTGGATGCTTGCATGAAAGATGTTGCCGGTTCCCTGGAAATTCAGGTAGAAAAGATAAATGACGGCCAGCGGGGAAAACAACATGGTTTCAACAGCCAGACCCATTAGGGCGCCCACCGGAGCAATTTTGCGAATAAGGCCGTATAAGCCAAAGCTCAGGGCCAGTGCAAGCGCAATCCAGGGCAACTGGCCATATGATATTGTCAGATACAGCACACCACTCGTCGCCAGGAGTACTGCCAAAATCTGTGGTTTTCTCAATCTCTCCCCTAAGAATAGTAGTCCCAACACCACATTAACCAGCGGGTTGATGTAATAACCGAGGCTTGCCTGCAGCATATAATTGTTATTCACCGCCCAGATATACAGAAACCAGTTTGCAGAAATAAGAATCGCCGTAGACAAAAGCGTATAAAGCATACGACCATTTTTTAAAACCTCTGTAAATTCATGCCAGCGTCGTTGAAGCAAGATCAGACAGATAAGAAAGACAAATGACCAGACCACCCGATGCATAGTGATCTCCAGGGTCGGCACGGCAAGCAGGGCCTTCCAGTACACAGGACTCAACCCCCAGATCAAAAAGGCCGAACCGGCATAAATCACTCCAAAGATAGACTCTGATTTGGCTTTAGGCTCAAGATCTGATGTCATGGTTGGTTTTGGAATACTAAATTTTTTCAATATTTTTAAGTTCCCTTAAAATCAAGGTCCCCCGACAATTTATCCCGAGTAAGACCAGCACCCCTGAAACTGAGGCGACACCATACGCTAAAGTCGGGTACAGGTCAAATCCCTTTGACTTCGTTGGATGGTTCTATTATGGACTTATGCTGTTGAAAAACTGTGCAAATAGAAGGAGAAAACCAGTGATTAAAGAAAAATCAATTCTGCGAGCAGAAGATTAGGTAAAGTTAATCGTAAATCGTTATTGGTTAATGGGGAAAAAAACCACCATCAAACAAGACGGTTGCAACGAATGTCTTTGGCTAATAACAAATAACCAATAACCATTAACTCAGAGCTCAAAGCTCTGAGTAAGGAGGTGACGATGTCAAACACCGGTGCACT